>NZ_JBHLZP010000023.1:0-617 GCF_042429965.1 Actinoallomurus acaciae | reverse complement strand
GCCGGCCATGTCGATCTCGTTGTCGAAGTGGCCGATGTTGCTGACGATCGCCTGGTGCTTCATCCGCGCCATGTGGCCGGCGGTGATGATGCGGGAGTTTCCCGTGCAGGTGACGAAGATGTCGGCGATCCCCACCACGTCATCCAGTGTCGCGACCTGGAAGCCGTCCATCGCGGCCTGGAGCGCGCAGATCGGGTCGATCTCGGTGACGATCACACGGGCGCCCTGACCGCGCAACGCGTCCGCACAGCCCTTGCCGACGTCGCCGTAGCCGCACACGACCGCGACCTTGCCGCCGATGAGCACGTCGGTCGCGCGGTTGATGCCATCGATCACGCTGTGGCGGCAGCCGCGTACTTGTTGTCGAACTTGGACTTGGTCACCGAGTCGTTGACGTTGATCGCCGGGAACGCCAGCGTGCCGGCCTTCGCCATCTCGTACAGACGGTGGACACCGGTGGTGGTCTCCTCCGTCACACCCTTGATGCGCTCGGCCGTGGCGGTCCAGCGGCCCGAACCGTCGACCGTACGGCGGAGCAGACCGAGGATGACCTTCCACTCCTCCGGGTCGTCCTCCGACGCCGACGGCACGGCACCGGCCTTCTCGTACTCCGCGCC
>NZ_JBHLZP010000022.1:0-34853 GCF_042429965.1 Actinoallomurus acaciae | reverse complement strand
GCTCGCGGACCCGGCCCGGCCGGCCGAGCAGCGGTCCGGGCTCGCCGCGGCCGTGCTCGACGGCAAGGTGTCCCGGACGGCGGCCGAGCTCGTCGCCGGGATCGTCGGCCTGCGGTGGGGACGCTCGACGGACCTCACCGACGCGGTCGAGCGGTTCGCCGTGATCGCGGAGGTGGCGAGTGCCGAGGCGGCGGGCCGCCTCGACGACCTCGAGGACGAGCTGTTCCGCTTCGGCCGCATCGTCGAGGCGCAGCCGGAGCTGCGCGGCGTGCTGGTCGACCACCGTGTGGCGGGCGACCGCAAGGCCACACTGGTGGCCGAGCTGCTGGAGGGCAAGACGACTCCGGCCACCCTGCGGCTGGTCACGGAGGCCGTGACACAACCTCGAGGACGTAGTCTGGAGCGTGTGCTCGCGGAGTTCGGCCGCATCGCCGCCGAGCGCCGCAATCGCCTGGTCGCGGTGGTCCGCACCGCGGTGGACCTGAGCGAGCAGCAGAAGACGCGGCTCACCGCCGCGCTCTCGGCGCAGTACGGCCGCAGTGTTCACGTGAACATTGAGGTTGATCCCGCCGTTTTGGGTGGAATGTCCATCCGAGTGGGGGATGAGGAAATCGACGGCACCATCGTGCGACGGCTGAACGACATCCGCCGGCGTATCGAGCGGGCGAGCTGAACCCAAGCATCGAACTCACGGAGAGAGACGAAGAAGAATGGCGGAGCTGACGATCCGGCCGGAGGAGATCCGGAGTGCGCTCGAGCGCTTCGTCCAGGCGTACGAGCCGGAGGCCGCCGCGAGCGAGGAGGTCGGGACCGTCGTCGAGTGCTTCGACGGTATCGCCTTCGTCGAGGGTCTTCCCTCGGCCATGGCGAACGAACTCCTTGAGTTCGAGGACGGTACGCGCGGCATCGCGCTGAACCTTGACGTTCGGCAGATCGGTGTCGTCATCCTGGGCGATTTCTCCACTATCGAAGAAGGCCAGCAGGTCCGCCGCACCGGCGAGGTCCTGTCGGTCCCGGTCGGCGACGGCTACCTCGGCCGGGTCGTCGACTCCCTCGGCAACCCCATCGACGGCAAGGGCGCGATCGAGACGACCGGCCGCCGCGAGCTCGAGCTCCAGGCGCCCGGCGTCATGCAGCGCCAGCCCGTGGGCGAGCCGCTGCAGACGGGCATCAAGGCGATCGACGCCCTCACGCCGATCGGCCGTGGCCAGCGCCAGCTGATCATCGGTGACCGGCAGACGGGCAAGACCACCGTCGCGATCGACACGATCCTGAACCAGAAGCAGGCGTGGGAGAGCGGCGACCCGAGCAAGCAGGTGCGCTGCATCTACGTCGCCGTCGGCCAGAAGGGCTCGACGATCGCGCAGGTGCGGGCCACACTGCAGGACGCCGGCGCGCTGGAGTACACCACGATCGTGGCGGCTCCGGCCTCCGAGCCCGCGGGCTACAAGTACATCGCCCCCTACACCGGCTCGGCCATCGGCCAGCACTGGATGTACCAGGGCAAGCACGTCCTGATCGTGTTCGACGACCTGTCCAAGCAGGCGGAGTCCTACCGCGCGATCTCGCTGCTGCTGCGCCGCCCGCCGGGCCGCGAGGCGTACCCCGGTGACGTCTTCTACCTCCACTCGCGTCTGCTGGAGCGCTGCGCGAAGCTCTCGGACGAGCTGGGCGCGGGCTCGATGACCGGCCTGCCGATCATCGAGACCAAGGGCAACGACGTCTCCGCCTACATCCCGACCAACGTCATCTCGATCACCGACGGGCAGGTCTTCCTGGAGACCGACCTGTTCAACCAGGGTGTCCGCCCGGCCATCAACGTCGGTATCTCGGTGTCGCGCGTCGGCGGCGCTGCGATGACCAAGGCGATGAAGAAGGCCACGAGCAACCTGAAGCTGTTCCTGTCGCAGTTCCGCGACCTGGAGGCGTTCGCGGCGTTCGCGTCCGACCTCGACGCGGCCTCGCGCGCCCAGCTGGACCGCGGCGCCCGCCTGGTCGAGCTGCTCAAGCAGCCGCAGAACGACCCGTTCCCGATGGAGGAGCAGGTCGTCTCGATCTGGTCCGGCACCAACGGTGAGCTGGACGAGGTGCCGATCGAGGACATCCGCCGGTTCGAGGCCGAGTTCCTCGACTACATCAAGCGCACCGACGCGGGCCTGCTCGAGACGATCCGGGAGACCGGAAGGTTCGAGGACGACACCGTCACGAAGCTCAAGGACCTCATCGCCGAGTTCAAGAAGGGCTTCGAGACGACCAGCCACGGCCTCCTGGTGCAGGAGGAGACGGTCGAGGCGATCGACGCGGACGACGTGGAGCAGGAGAAGATCACCCGCGTGAGGAAGAAGTAGCCGATGGGTGCCCAGCTTCGGGTCGTACGGCGCCGCATCGCCTCGACGAAGTCGATGGCGAAGATCACGCGTGCGCAGGAGCTCATCGCCTCGTCGCGGATCGTCAAGGCTCAGCAGCGGGTGCGGGAGTCGGGGCCGTACGCCCGGCAGATCACGCGGGCCATCTCCGCGCTGGTCAGCCACAACGTCGGCGTCAGCCACCCGCTCCTGGAGGAGCGGCCCGACAGCAGGCGGGTCGCGGTGCTGCTGATCACGAGCGACCGCGGCTTCGCCGGCGGCTACAACGCCAACGTCATCCGTGAGGCCGAGGGTCTGATGACCCTGCTGCGGGAGCAGGGCAAGGAGCCCGTCCCGTACATCGTCGGCCGCAAGGGCGTCGGCTGGTACCGCTTCCGCGAGCGCGAGTACGCCGACGAGTGGACCGGATTCAGCGACAACCCGCGGTTCGAGCACGCCGAGACCATCGGGCGCGCGCTCGTCGAGGAGTTCAACAGGCCGACCGAGGAGGGCGGTGTGGACGAGATCCACATCGTCTACACCGAGTTCGTCTCCATGCTGACGCAGACCGCCCAGGTGCACCGTCTGCTGCCGCTGGAGATCGAAGAGGCCGAGGAGCTTCCCGAGGATCAGCGTTCCCAGGGCGCACTGCCGGCGTACGACTTCGAGCCGTCGGCCCAGGCGGTCCTCGACGCGCTCCTGCCGAACTACATCGAGAGCCGGATCTGGCACATGCTGCTCCAGGCGGCCGCGTCCGAGCACGCCCAGCGCCGGCGGGCCATGAAGTCGGCGACCGACAACGCCAACGATGTGATCGAGACCCTGACGCGGGTGGCCAACCAGGCGCGGCAGGCCGAGATCACGCAGGAAATCAGCGAGATCGTCGGTGGCGCGAACGCGCTGGCCGAGACGTCCGCGGGGAGTGAGTGAGAGCCACCATGACTGCTTCGGTTGAAGAGACCGCCACCTCCACGGCGACGGGTCGCGTCGCCCGTGTCACGGGCGCCGTCGTCGACGTCGAGTTCTCCGTCGAGACGATGCCCGACATCTACAACGCGCTGCACATCGACGTCACGCTCGGTGGTGCGGAGCGCAGGCTGACCCTGGAGGTCGCCCAGCACATCGGCGACAACATGGTCCGCGCGATCTCGCTGCAGCCCACCGACGGCGTCGTCCGCGGCGCCCCGGTCTTCGACACGGGCGCGGCGATCTCGGTGCCGGTCGGCGACGGGGTCAAGGGCCACGTGTTCAACACGATCGGCGAGTCCCTCGACGTGCCGACCGCCTCGCTCGACGTCAGCGAGCGCTGGCCGATCCACCGGCACGCGCCGGCGTTCGACCAGCTCGAGAGCAAGACCGAGATCCTCGAGACCGGCATCAAGGTCATCGACCTGCTCACCCCGTACGTCAAGGGCGGAAAGATCGGCCTGTTCGGCGGCGCGGGCGTGGGCAAGACGGTGCTCATCCAGGAGATGATCACCCGTGTCGCCCGTAACCACCGGGGCACCTCGGTGTTCGCCGGTGTCGGCGAGCGCACCCGTGAGGGCACCGACCTGCTGCTGGAGATGAAGGAGGCGAACGTCCTCAAGGACACCGCCCTCGTCTTCGGCCAGATGGACGAGCCGCCGGGCACCCGTCTGCGGGTCGCGCTGTCGGCGCTGACCATGGCGGAGTACTTCCGCGACGTCCAGAACCAGGACGTGCTGCTGTTCATCGACAACATCTTCCGGTTCACCCAGGCGGGTTCGGAGGTCTCCACGCTGCTGGGCCGCATGCCGTCCGCGGTGGGCTACCAGCCGACCCTCGCCGACGAGATGGGCGAGCTGCAGGAGCGGATCACCTCGACCCGCGGCCACTCGATCACCTCGATGCAGGCGATCTACGTGCCCGCGGACGACATCACCGACCCCGCGCCGCACACCACCTTCGCCCACCTCGACGCCACGACGGTGCTCTCGCGTGCGATCACGGAGAAGGGCATCTACCCGGCGGTGGACCCGCTCGACTCCACGTCGCGGATCATGGACCCGGTCATCCTCGGCCGGGAGCACTACGACGTCGCCCAGGAGGTGAAGCGGATCCTCCAGCGCTACAAGGAGCTGCAGGACATCATCTCCCTCCTCGGCATCGACGAGCTCTCCGAAGAGGACAAGATCACGGTGGAGCGGGCGCGCCGCATCGAGCGGTTCCTGTCCCACCCGATGCACATGGCCGAGGCGTTCACCGGTCAGAAGGGCGAGGACGTCCCGCTCAGCGACACGATCGCGTCCTTCAAGGCGATCACCGAGGGCAAGTACGACCACCTTCCGGAACAGGCGTTCTTCATGGTCGGCAGCATCGACCAGGCGGAGAAGAAGGCCCAGGAGCTCCAGAAGTAGCCGAGGCCGGGTTCAGAGGAGAACGAAGTGGCAAAGCTACGCGTGGAGCTGGTCTCGCCGGAGCGCGAGATCTGGGCCGGCGAAGCCGATATGGTCGTGGCCAAGACCATCGAGGGTGAGATGGGCATCCTGCCCGGCCACGCGCCGGTCCTCGGCGTGATGGTGGACGGCAGCGTCGTGCGCATCCACCCGGCCGACGGCGGCGAGCCCGTCGCGGCGATGGTCTCCGGTGGATTCTTCTCGGTCGCCTCAAACGAGGTGTCGGTGCTCGCGGAGTACGCCGAGTTGGGCGGCGAGGTCGATGTCCGCGCCGCCCGCGAGGAGTACGAACGCGTGTCGGCGCAGGAGGGCGACGAGGCCGCCGCGGCTCAGCGCCGCGCGCGGGCACGGCTGAGAGCCGCCGGCCAAGAAGTCTGATCGGCACCGGTCTCCGCGGGGGAAGCAGGGGGGAGTGGGCGGGCACCTGGCACTCGACGCGGGGGCGGTCCTTGCCGCCGTCCTGCTGGCGGTCATCGTCGTGTTCGCCATGCTCTCAGTGAGACGCTGGCTGCTCGAACGCCGCGGCGGCACGGTGGAGTGCAGCCTGCGCGAGCCGAACGGCCGCGGCGTGTGGCGGCTGGGCATCGGCCGCTACAACGGTGACGAGTTGCTCTGGTTCGCAATCTTCGGTTTCCGTTTCAGGCCCCGGCGGGTGGTTCACCGCCGGGGCCTCGTCGTGTCCGGCCGCCGCACGCCGAAGGCGGAGGAACAGGCCGCCCTCCACCCGGACACGGGCATCGTCGAGGTCCTCGACGACGGGCACACCGTCGAACTGGCGATGAGCGGCGCCGCCCTGACCGGCTTCCTGGCCTGGCTGGAGGCCTCCCCGCCCGGCTCCTCGCTCAACTGACGGTCTGCCTGCGAAAGGCGCGGCGGCAGGCGTCCGGGCATGCCGCCGGGAGCGTGGTGACGCGCGACCCGTCCAGCAGGCCGGCGCGAACATGTCCGAAAATGCGTGCATGATGGCGCTCCGGACGCTCGCGCGGGATCGCCGCCGTCGGCACGATGGTCTCGTGGGTCATTCGAGTGCGGGTCGCAGGGTGGCGGTGTACGGCGCCTACGGGCACACCGGGCGCTTCGTGGTCGAAGAGTTGGGAGACCGCGGGTTCGTTCCGATCGTCGCGGGCCGGAACGCCGGCAGGCTACGCGCGCTGGGCACGGGACTCGACGTCCGCCCGGCGTCGGTCGAGGACCCGGCTTCGCTCGACCGCGCGCTGGCCGGAGCGTCCGCCGTGATCAACTGTGCCGGGCCCTTCGGCGCGACCGCCGCCCCGATCATCGAGGCGGCGCTGCGAGCCGGGATTCCCTATGTGGACATCGCGGGCGAGATCGAGGTCAACCTCGACACGTTCGCGCGCTTCGCGGAGCCGGCCCGCGCCGCAGGGGCCGTGGTGCTCCCCGCGATGGCCTTCTACGGCGGCCTGGGTGACCTGCTGACCACGGCCGCCATGGGCGACTGGACGGCGGCCGACGAGGCGCACATCGCGTACGGGCTGAGCGACTGGCATCCGACCGCCGGGACCAGGGCAGCGGGCAGGATGTCCGGGCGGCGGCGGGGCGGGCGGGGCGTCCGCTACACCGGCGGCCGGGTGGAGTACCACGACGATGATCCGCCGGCCCTGGAGTGGCCCTTCCCGGCGCCGTTGGGCACCCGCGCGGTCATCGGGGAGTTCGCGATGGCCGACATCGTCACCGTCCCCAGCCATCTGCGCATCCCCGAGGTGCGGACGTACATGACCGTCGGGGCGGCCAGGGACGTGTCCTCTCCGGACACACCGGCGCCGACCGCGGTCGATCGGCGCGGGCGGTCCGCGCAGACGTTCGTGGTCGACGTCGTCGTGTGCTCCGGCGGCGTGCGACGGCGCGCGGTGGCACGCGGCCAGGACATCTACGCGGTCAGCGCCCCGCTCGCCGTGGAGGCCGTCCACCGGGTCCTCACCGGGCGGGCCGGCGCGGTCGGCGTGGTCTCGGCCGGCGAGATCTTCGACGCGCCCGACTTCCTCCGCGCGCTGTCGCCCCACATCTCGTTCGAACCCGGGCCCGAGAACTCGCCGGCGCCATCGCACCCGGCCGGGTGAGAATGCCGGGATGGAACCCGCGGTGGAGGATCTGGTCGGCCGGGCCGTCGCGCTGGCACGCGATCTCCAGGACGGCGACGATTACGAGGCGGTCTGGGAGGTCCTCCGCGAGGTCGCGGCGGACGGGCCGGCGTCGCTCCGGGCCGGTACCGACCTGCTCGCCTCGTCTGATCCGGTGGCCCGCTCGGTCGGCTGCGACCTGCTCGGCTGCGCCGGTGACCTGCACGAAGCGGTCCGCGCGGACGCCGCGTCCGCGCTGCTGACGCTCGCGCCGGCCGAGACCGACGCCGACGTGACCTGGTCGATCGCGCAGGCGCTCGGCAGCACGTACGACCGGCGGGCCGTACCCGTCCTGGCGTCCCTGGCCGCCCATCCGGACGCCGACGTCCGCCTCAAGACGGCTCAGGCACTGCCCTCGATGCCGCCTGAAGAGGCGGTGATCGGCGCGCTGATCCGGCTCACCGCCGATGAGGATCCCCAAGTACGGAACTGGGCGACGTTCGGTCTCGGCAGCCAGGTCGACGCCGACACGCCCGCCGTACGGGAGGCGCTTCGGGCACGGCTCGGCGACGACGGTGAGGACGTGCGCGCCGAGGCGGTGTTCGGCCTGGCGCGGCGGCGTGATCCCCGTGCCACGGCCCGCGTCATCGAGCTCCTCGAGGCGGAGCAGGGCATCTTCTCCTGGGGGCTAGAGGCCGCCGCGTGCCTGCGCGACCCGGCGCTGCTCCCGTACCTGACCGGGTACGACGCCGCGTCTCCACCGGTCGCGGCGGCACTGCGCGAGTGCGACCCCGCGGCGCGGCGGCGGCGGGACGACTTCGCCGCGGCGCTGCTCCACTCCGTGTACGACCGGAGCCCGGCCGCGGGGGCCGCGGTGTTCTCCACGCTGTTGGAGACCGGGCTCACGCTGCGGACGGCCGACGCCGTGGGCACGCGTGTCTGGTCGGTCGAGGCGCTCATGGAACGCGCCGGAGGCGACCCGCGACGAGCGGCCGACGTCGTCACGCGAGAGTCCGTGTGACTCCCCGTACCGTCAGCGCTCGCCGCCCGGCTTCCACAGGATGTCGCCGGTCTCGGCGTTGGCGACGCGGCCGAGGATGAACAGCAGGTCGGACAGGCGGTTGAGGTAGCGGGCGGTCAGCGGGTTCATGTCCGCGTGCGTCTCCAGGGCCGTCCACGTCGAGCGCTCCGCCCGGCGTACGACCGTGCGGGCCACGTGCAGCAGCGCGCCGCCGGGCGCGCCTCCCGGCAGGATGAAGCTGCGCAGCGTCGGCAGGCCCTCGTTGTGCTCGTCGCAGGCCGCCTCCAGCCAGGTGACGTACTCCTCGGTGATCCGCAGCGGCGGGAACTCCGGGTCCTCCACGACCGGGGTGCACAGGTCCGCGCCGACGTCGAACAGGTCGTTCTGCACCCGCCGGAGGGCGGTGGCGACCGCGTCGGGCAGGCCGCCGAGCGCGACGGCGACACCGATGGCGCTGTTGGCCTCGTCGACGTCCGCGTACGCGACCAGTCGTGGATCGGTCTTGGCGGTACGGCTCATGTCGCCGAGGTTGGTCGTGCCGTCGTCACCGGTGCGGGTGTAGATCTTCGACAGCACGACCGGCTGGTCGTCGCGGTCCTTGGCCATGGCACCAACCCTACGAGATGGATTCGCCGGCGCAGGCAACGCCCGATGCCGTCTGCTGCGTCTTCCCGGGTGACAGCCGTTCCGCAGCCGTTCGCGCGGGCCGGCCTGACAAGTGGCGCCCGGCGGACCTCGGGGGCGTGCCGGGCGCCACGATATCCCGCCCCCCGGCCGCACCGCGCGGAGCGGCCGGGGGCGGCCCCTCTCTCAGCCGGTGACCAGGTTCGCGGGTGTGTGCTTCGCCTGCGGCAGCAGGGGCGTACGGGCCGTGGCGTGGTCGCCGTTGACCGGCAGCGTGCTCTTGGCGAAGACCTGGACGGCGTGCGCGGCGCCGTCGGCGAGCTGGTCCAGGATCGTGTCGTTGTTGTTGGCGTAGGTGTCGCAGGCCTGGTGGTAGCAGCCGTCGTACGGCTTGCCCGCGACGCCGCCGTAGATCTTCGCCTCCTCGGCGGTCTTGAGCTTCTCGGCGCCGGAGTCCAGACCGCCGGCCGGGATCCCGTTGTCGATGAACGGCCCGTAGTCCGAGCGCCCGTCGAACGTGCTCGGCGAGGTCTGCAGCCTGCGCGTGCCGAAGTACTCGAGGAAGACCTTCTCGATCGCGCCCGAGCCGGCCGGCGGGTTGGTGCCGGCGCCTTCGGAGTCGTCACCGTCATAGACGCCCCGGCGGCCGTTGGGCGAGCCCAGCATGTCGAAGTTGAGGTTCAGCGCGATCGTGGACCGCTGGGCGGCGCTCAGGTGCGTGACGTAGTAGGTGGAGCCGAGCAGCCCCTCTTCCTCGGCGCCCCAGAACGCGAACCGGACCTTGTTCTTGACCTGGTCGCCGAGCCGGGAGATCTGCTCGGCGACGGTGAGGGCCGTCGCGGTGCCGCTGCCGTTGTCGTTGATGCCGGGGCCCTTGGTGACGCTGTCGAGGTGGGCGCCCATGACGACCACGTTGTCGTCACGGCCGCGCTCGGTGTCGGCGATCACGTTGTGCGCGATGCGCTGCTCGTTGATCGTGCTGGTCTTGACGTGCAGCGTCAGGGTGCCCGAGGTCGCGGCCTTGACCAGGTCGGAGCCGAGCTGGTGGCTCGGGCCGATGATCGGGATCTTCCAGGCCTGCCCCGCGGTGCCGGAGACCGGTCCCATCCGGTCCGGCGCGATGCCGTCGTTGTAGATCGCGATGGCGGCGGCGCCGGCGGTCTGCGCGTTGCTCGCCTTGTCGGAGAAGGTGCAGCCGCCCCGCTTGACCAGCGCGATCTCGCCCTCGGCGAGCCCAGCGAAGTCGGCGGGCTCACAGCCGCTGCCCACTCCGGCACCGTCCGGGTCGATCGCGCGGGCCGTCGCGGTGACATCGCCCGAGCCCGAGTAGTCCAGCGTCGCGAAGTCGGTGCCGTAGGTGTAGGACGGCCCGCCGGAGCGCTCGAAGACCGCCGGGGTCTTCTCCTTGTAGTACGCGAACGGGAAGTCCTGCACCGTGGGCTGGTAGCCCGCCTTCTTGAGCTGCTTGACGACGTACTGGGTCGAGACCTCGAAACCGGGTTCGCCGGCGGCGCGGGTTCCGCCGTTGTAGGTGGCGATGACCTGCAGGTCGTGCTGGTGTCTGCGGATGTCCTGCAGCTTGACCAGCTTGTCCAGGCGAGGGTGCCCGGCCGCGTCCGCGGGGGCCGCGCTGACGACCGAGACGGCGGCGAGGCCGATGAGGGTACCGATGGCGATTCTGCGCACGAGCGCCCCTTCTAATGGTAAAGCGGAGGTAATGCACATGAGATTGACACCGCAGTCATCCCCCGGCCAGGCGCTGAGACCTACTCGTTGTGCAGATCTAACTTTGTTTCTCTGGAATCGCGTTCGGTGCACTGACCCCGTACGTCCCGATATCGGTATGGTTTGCCGAGGTTCCCCCAAGCCCCGGAGGCGGCCGTGTACGACTACGTCATCGTCGGTGCCGGCAGCGCGGGCTGCGTGCTCGCCAACCGGCTGAGCGCAGACTCCAGCGCCCGCGTGCTGCTCCTGGAGGCCGGACCGCCGGACGACGCGCCCGAGATCCACATTCCGGCCGGCCTGCAGGCCCTGTTCAAGGGGCCGTACGACTGGGACTACACGACGACGCCGCAGGAGAACGCGCACGGACGCGGCGTCTACTGGCCGCGCGGCCGCACCCTCGGCGGCAGCTCGTCGACGAACGCGATGATCTACATCCGTGGTCACCGGCACGACTACGACACCTGGCGCGACGAGTACGGCTGCAAGGGCTGGGGTTACGCCGACGTGCTGCCGTACTTCCGCCGTGCCGAGGACCAGCAGCGCGGCGAGTCCGACTACCACGGCGTCGGCGGGCCGCTGCGGGTGGAGGACCTGCGGTACAAGCATCCGCTGACGCGCTCGTGGGTCGAGTCCGCGAAGGCGTTCGGCCTGCCGGCCAACGACGACTTCAACGGCGCCGAGCAGGACGGCGTCGGCTACTACCAGGTGACCCAGCGACGCGGCCGGCGCTGGTCGACCGCCGACGCGTACCTGCGGCCCGCCCTCGAACGTCCGAACCTCACCGTGCGGACCGACGCACTCGCCACGAAGGTGCTGGTCGAGAAGGGCCGATCGGTCGGCGTACGGTACGTGACCGGCGGCCGTACGGAGGACGCGCTCGCCCAGCGCGAGGTCATCCTGTGCGGCGGCGCGGTCAACTCGCCGCAGCTGATGATGCTGTCCGGCCTCGGGCCCGCCGACCACCTGCGGTCACTGGACATCGACGTCGTGGCCGACCTGCCCGCGGTCGGCACCGGCCTGCAGGACCACCCGATCGTGCCGGTCATGTGGCACACGCCGGGCACGAAGGCGATCTGGGAGGGCGTGAACCTGCGGAGCCTTCTGCTCTGGCAGTCACTGGGCCGTGGGCCGTACGCCTCCAACGTCGCCGAGGCCGGCGGTTTCGTACGGACGTCACCGGGCCTGACGGCGCCGGACCTGCAGTACCACGTGCTCGGCACCCCGTTCGTCGGGCAGGGCCTGGTCGACGTGGCGGAACGGATGATCTCGGTGTTCGTGACGGCGGTCGCCGTGGCGAGCCGTGGCACGATCACTCTGCGGTCGGCCGACCCGCGCTGGAAACCACTGATCGATCCGGCGTACCTGCGCGAGCGCGCCGACCTCGAGGTGCTCCTGGCCGGCATCCGTCAGGCGCGGGAGATCGCGGGGAACCGCCCGTTCGCGCGGATCAGCGGCGGCGAGGCGAGGCCGGGCGAGGACACCGACCTGACCGACTGGATCCGGCACGAGGTCGTGACGCTCTACCACCCGACCAGCACGTGCGCGATGGGTGGGACCGACGACGCCGTGTGCGACCCGGAGCTGCGCGTCCGCGGCGTCGACGGCCTGCGCGTCGTGGACGCCTCGGTGATGCCGGCCGTCCCCCGTGGCAACACGAACGCCCCGACCATCGCGATCGCCGAACGCGCCGCCGATCTGATCATCGGCGGCCCGCTCCTGCCGCCCGCCGACCTGACGGCCGGAGCAGGCGCATCGGAGGCGACCTCGCTGATCGAGCCGGTGGGAGCGGACGCGGAGCCGACGACGCTGATCGCGCCGGTCGAGACGGACGCCGAGGCGACCACGGTGATCGAGCCGGCGGGGGCGGACGTCGAGGAGACCACGGTTCTCGAACCGGTCGAGGCGGATCCCGAGCCGGCCGCGCAGGCCGACTCTGAGGTGCGGTCGACCCGGCCGGACGAGGACTGAACCGGGCCCACAAGAAGAGTCCCGCCCGGCCGGAGGGACTCCGGACTGGGCGGGACTCGGCACTCGGACGGCCGCGGCGTCACCGCGCCCGGTCCTTGCGGCCCCGGCGGGCGGCCTGCACGTCCGCGCTGAGCTCCCGTACGTGCTCGTTGATGATCGCCCGGAGAATTTCGGGGTGCATCGTGGCTCCTCGTGATGCGAACCGGTCGGTCCGGCCTCGCACTCTCAAGGTTCGTTCTAAGCGGGGTGCCGCCACATCGGGACGATGCACTATCTCTCGGTCTCAGCGGGCCTCACGCGCGCTCAGAAGGGTCTTAGGACGCTCAGCCGGGCTTAGGGCCTCAGGGGATCGCCTCCGGCGAGCGGCGTTTGCGGCGCAGCCTGCGGAGCCTCCGCGTGAGCCGCCATCCGATCAGGGCGAACACGATCAGGAACAGGATGACGAGCGCCGGGAGCAGCACCGCGATGAGGCTCGTCACCAGCGACATCGCGTCTTCGGCCGCGCTCACGAAGGGCGTTCCGAGGCCGACGGTGCCGGCGTTGATGACGGGACGCGCGCCGGCCTTGGTGAGGTGCACGACCAGCGCGACGACGATGCCGAGCACCCAGCCCACCCAGGGATGGCCGGACATCCACGCGGAGTGGTCGATCCGCCCGGCCGCGTCCGAGGCGGCGAAGACGGCACCGCCGGCCGCCGGCCGTACGAACGTCTGTATCGCGTCGTTGACGTGGTCGACGACGGCCACCTTGTCGAGGACGACTTCCACGGCGAGCAGGGCCGCCACGGCGGCGAGCGCCCACCCGTTGCTCATCCACGCGAACTGGTGCGGCAGCACGACCGCGTCGGTGAAGCGGGCGAGCAGGCCGACCACCAGGATCGGGATGTAGGCGTTGAGACCGGCCGATGCGGACAGGCCGAGCCCGGTCAAGGTCGCGAACATGCCAGGTAAGACGTCATCGATGCGGAGGGAGGTTCCTGTGGGAACCCTCCGCCCCGTCGCGAACGTCGATTTGGTGGGCGGATGGGACTTCTGGTGGGTCGGGAAGGTGGGGTATGGCAGCGCTGTGGCGCCGGATCCGTACGCGGCGTGGAGCTCTCATCGCCGTTCCTCTCGCGTTGGTGCTACTGGCCGCGTTCGTCGCGGTGCCGATCGGGATGTCGCAGCGGTGCCGGTCGTCCGGGCCGGGCTGCCGGGCGCGGAACATCCGGCCCAAGCCGCAGCCCAGGGCGCTCACCCCGCTGGAGGCCGCCACCCGCGGCGGGTACGTCGCCCTTGGCGATTCTTATTCCTCCGGCGAGGGTACCTGGAACCCCGACGCCGACCGCGCGTACGACAACGGTGGCGCGGATGGCTGCCACCGTTCGCGGCAGTCCTACTTCTCGACGGTGTCGCAGGCGTACACGTTCGCCAAGGCGGGCGGATTCTGGGCGTGCAGCGGCGCGCGCACCGGGAACCTGCTGAGCGTCGCCGAGCGCGGCGAGCCTCCGCAGATCGACCGCCTGACGGCCGACACCAGCCTCGTCACGCTCAGCATCGGCGGCAACGACATCGGCTTCTCCGAGATCGTCAAGAGGTGCGTCGTGAAGCTGCCGTGGTCGTCGGCGTGCCGCGACCAGGACGCCGGCATCCGCGCCCGGACGGCCGCGCTGCCCACGTCGCTTCGCTCGGTGCTCGACCGGATCGCGCAGCGGGCGCCGTACGCGCGGGTCGTCGTGCTCGGCTACCCGCGGCCGTTCCCGGTGCGGCCGGAGCGGTCCGTCGACAACATCGGCGTCGCCGACCAGGGGTTTCTCAACGGGGTCGTGCACGATCTCGACAACACGATCTCTCTCGCGGCGCGGGACGCGGACCGGCGCCTCGCGGCGGCGCGGGCACCCGGCAGCGTCGAGTTCGTCGACACGTATCAGGCGTTCAACGGCCACGAACTCGGCACCGGGCAGCCGTACCTCAACGCACTCGACCTCAGCGTCAGCGAGCTCGTGGAGACCCGCAGCTTTCATCCGAACTCACTCGGATACCTGAAATTCGGGGAGCTGATGAACCGCCAGATCCAGGCCGGGCCGGGGCGTCCGATCTACCAGTGGCGTCAGTGACCGCCGAGCCTGCGCACCGGCGACGAACCCCGTCCGGCCGGAGGGCGTCCCAGCCAGAGCGGGATTCGACGGCGGTGCGCAGACCTCGTGTGCTCTCTGCCCTGCCTTAGCTTCGGGCTAAGGAGGCCGCTCTCACATGGGGACTATGCACTATCCCGGTGCCTCAGGTGACTCCTTAGGCGAAGACATACCTTGATTTGAACTCTTGTGTCAGGGGCATGTCGGGGGAGCGGCCCAGAGCCTACTTGTAGCGTTTGCCGTGTAGCAGGTTGACCAGTTGCAGCGCCCTGGCCATGTCCTTGTCGGTGCGCTTGAACGACGTCAGGTTCATCGACGAGAACCGCTGCCGCGTGATCGACTTCGCGCGGGCGAACTCGCGGAGGCCGTCCGCGCCGTGGATGCGGCCGAAGCCCGAGTCGCCCACCCCGCCGAACGGCAGCGCGGGTATGGCCGCGAAGGCGATCACCGAGTTGATCGAGGTCATGCCGCTGCGCAGGCGCCGTGCGGCGTTCATCCCGGCGGACCTGCTGCCCGAGAAGATCGCGCCCGCCAGGCCGTACGGGGTCGCGTTGGCGCGGGCGACGGCCTCCTCCACGCTCTTCACCCGGTGCACGGTGATGGTCGGGCCGAACGTCTCCTCGCACACCGCCGACGAGTCGTCCGGCACGTCGAGGAGGATCACCGGCTCCACGTACGGCTCCTTCACCGACGAAGGGCCGCCGATGATCGCCCTGCCGCCCTGGGCGACCGCGTCGTCGATGTGGCGCCTGATGACGTCGAGCTGGCCCGGCATGGTGATCGGCCCGTACGACGCGCCGCGGTCCTCGCCCGGGCGCAGGTCGCGCGCCTGCTGGGCCAGCCTGTCGACGAACGTCTCGTACACGCTGTCCACCACGTAGACGCGCTCGACGCCCACGCAGGTCTGGCCGGCGTTCGACATCGCGCCCCACAGCGCGGCCTCCGCGGCGCCTTCCACGTCCGCGTCCGCGTCGACGATGAAGGCGTCCTTGCCGCCGCACTCGGCCACGATCGGCGTGAGGCGCTCGGCGCAGGCGGCCATCACCTTGCGAGCGGTCGGCGTCGAGCCGGTGAAGGCGATCTTGTTCACGGCGCCGCCGGCCAGGGCCGCGCCGGTCTCGCCGAAGCCGGTCACGACCTGAAGGATCGGCTGCTCGGGCACGACGTTCGCGACCATCTCGGCGAACAGCGTCGCGACGCCCGGGGTGTACTCCGACGGCTTGAACACCACGGCGTTGCCCGCCGCCAGGGCGTACCCGATCGAGCCCACCGGCGTGAACAGCGGATAGTTCCACGGCCCGATGACGCCGACGACGCCGAGCGGCTGGTACTCCAGAACGGCCTTCTGGTTGATCGACAGCAGCCCGGGGAACACCCGGCGCGGCCCGAGGACCTTCTCCGCCTTCCGCGCCGCCCAGTCGAGGTGGGTGATGGCCAGGACGACCTCGAGCTGTGCGTCCTCGATCGGCTTGCCGGTCTCCCGGTGGATGAGGGTGGCGACCCGGTTGAGCGACCGCGTGAGCGCGCCCTTGATGTTCAGCAGCCGGATCCGGCGTTCCTTCCAGCCGAGGTCGGCCCACCACGCCGCCGCGGCGTGGGCGCGTTCGATCGCGGCGGCGACCGCCTCCCTCCCGTGGACCGGGTGCTCGCCGACGAGCTCACCGGTCGCCGGATCGAGGGACTGGAAGCTCTCCGTGGTCTCGGCATCCATGGTCGCTGTCATCGCCATCACCCACTAGAAGGAGGTTCTGTTGTGCGTAAAATTACCGCAACCGATCCGGCCTGGCCTGGACGTTCCGACCCGCGCAGCTGGGCAACCTGAGCACCATAAATCACCTCTTTTCCCTGCGGTGACAGAGAGCGGCGCCGATGTGGCCCGGATCACGCCCGCATGGCTTCTGACCAGGGCTTTTGTCTTGCTACGTTGCGATAAATCTTGCGGTGCACCCCTGAGTCACCCGCAAGCTATCGGTCGGGCACACCCCCGTGCCTTAGATCGTCTTCCACTTCGCCGGCCGACCCCGGAGGCGGCAGGAGGCCAAGGAGTACCCCCCGTGACCCTTTCTCCTCGATATGCAGCGATCCCCTTCCGTGAGCGTCTCGCGGTCTCCTTCCGCGGGCGCGTCACGCTCCCGCTCCGCGGGCGTCTCGCGGCCGTCGTCGCGGCCGTCATGGCGCTCGTCGCGGCCGCGACCATCGTGATCGGGGTGGTCGTCGGGGTCCAGCGCCCGCTCCCCACCGCGGCCGACGCGCTGAAGGTCGCCCTCTCCCAGGTCGGCACCACGGAGGACGCCGCCGGCGGCAGCAAGTTCAACCAGTGGTTCATGTCCTCGCGGTACGCCCGCGCCGGTGTCGATCGGGACGGCGGGTCGATCAGCGACTACGCGAACGCCAGCTGGTGCGACATGTTCGTGACCTGGGTGGGCGCCCAGGCCGGCGTCAAGGGCATGGGCGGCGACGCCTTCACCCCGGCGCACGCCAGGTGGTTCCGCGACCACGACCGCTGGGGGACCGTCCCCAGGCCCGGCGCGGTCGTGTTCTTCTCCTGGAACGGCAGCGGCATCGACGGCATCGACCACGTCGGCCTGGTCATCAAGGACAACCACGACGGCACCATCCGTACCGTCGAGGGCAACACGGACGACGCCGTGAAGATCCGCACCCGCAGCACCGACTCCGTCGTCGGCTACGGCTACCCCGACTACGGCCACCAGGCCTAGGACGAGAAGAACCGCACGTCCGGAAGGACGGTAGGTAGTCGACGCCGTCGCCGTGGGCGCCGTGCCCGCTCAGGTGGATCAGCAGCGGCCGGAACCGCCCCATCGCGCCGGTCTCAGCGACCGAAGACGAGATTGATCGCGGCCTTGGCGCCGACCTTGGCGGTGCCGACGAGCTGGACGCCGCCCTCGGCCGAGATCTCCAGCCCGATCTGGGCCTCCTTGAGAGGCAGGGCGCCCGCCTCGGCCGCGAGTTCGTCGAGGACGGCCCGCAGGGAGCCGACGGTGCGCCGGAGGTTCTCCTTGAGCGCGTCGACGGGGATCTGCCTCAACGCCACCGCGCCGTCGGCGGCGGAGAACAGACCCATCGCGTGGCCGTCGCCGTCGTCCACGGCGACGATGAAGGGGAGCGTGTCGATCACATCGGCCGACGCAAGCTCGTGAAAGGGCTGTTCTCCAGTCATGACCCCGCCGTCCGCATCACCTGAATGCCGCGATCCGAAGGCCGATGGTAGCGCCTCGCCGGCCGACGCGTTGATCACCGCTCACCCGCCCGGAGAGGGCAGGATGCCGCGTTCGAGTGCGGCGGTGACCGCGGCCGTACGGTCGGAGACCTCCAGCTTGCCGAACGCCCGCAGGAGATGCGTCTTGACCGTCGCCTCGCTGATCAGCAGCTCCCGCCCGATCTCGGCGTTGGTACGGCCGCGGGCGACCAGCCGCAGCACCTCGATCTCGCGCCGCGACAGCTCCACCGGCGAGCGCATCCGGGACACGAGCTTGGCCGCGACCGACGGCGCCAGCACGGTCTCGCCCCGCGTCGCCGCGCGGATCGCCTGGGCCAGTTCGGCCCGCGACGCGTCCTTGAGCAGGTAGCCCGCCGCGCCCGCCTCGACGGCGCGCAGGATGTCCGCGTCGGTGTCGTACGTCGTCAGCACCACGACCCGGGTCTGCGGCCGCTGGACGAGCACCCGCGAGGTCGCCTCGACCCCGTCGCCGCCGGGCATGCGCAGGTCCATCAGCACCACGTCGGGCTCGTGCGCGCGCACCGCCGCGACCGCCTCGGCGGCGCCGCCCGCCTCGGCCACCACCTCCAGGTCGTCCTCTGCCGCGAGCATGCCGCGCAGCCCCTCGCGTACGACCGGGTGGTCGTCCACCAGCAGGATCCTTATCACGCCGGTACCTCCACGATGATCGAGGTGCCCTCGCCGGGCCGGCTGGCGACCCGGAGGCTGCCATCGACCTGACCGGCGCGCTCACGCATGCCGCGCAGGCCGAAGCCGCTCGCCGTCGCCGGATCGAAGCCCCGGCCGTCGTCGCGTACCTCCAGGCGTACCGCCGCCTCACCGTAGTCGAGCGTGATCTCCACGCGACCGGCCTTGGCGTGCTTGCGGACGTTCGCCAGCCCCTCCTGCGCCGTGCGCAGCAGGACCACCTCCGTACGGGCGGCGAGCCGGCGCGGCTCACCGGAGACGACACACTCGGTGTCCACGTCGAGTTCCTCTCCCAGCCGGTCCGACAGCCGCCGTACGGCCTCGTCCAGCGATGATTCGCCGAGGGCGGCGGGCGGTACGGCCGCCACGAGGGCGCGGGCCTCGGCGAGGTTCTCCCGGGCGGTACGGACGGCCAGGCCGAGTTGCCGTCGCGCCTCCCCGGGATCGGAGTCGATGCGCGGCTCGGCGGCCTGCAGGAGCATCAGGATGCTGGTGAAGCCCTGCGCGAGCGTGTCGTGGATCTCGGCGGCGAGGCGTTCGCGTTCGGCCATGACCCCGGTCTCCCGGCTCATCTCGGCCAGCTCCGCACGGGTCGCCTCCAACTGCTCGATCAGCTCCCGGCGTTCGGTGCTCTGCCGGATGATGCGCTCCACCCAGAGCCCAAAGAACACCGAGAAGGTGATGGTCACGACGATCCAGATCACGAATGAGGTGATCGAACCGGCGCTGTGCTCGCTGCGCACGAACCGTGCGGCCGGAGCGAGGTTGAGGAGCACGACCGCGATGCTCCCGAGCCACCACTCGGAGATCATGAAGCACTGCGGGCTGAGCGCGAAGAGGATCAGCGCGCTCTGCGGCGAGGCCAGCGACGCCCCGGCCGACAGCACGATCAGCCCGGCGATGTACAGGTAGGGCAGCGGTCCGCTTCGGTGCACGCCGAGCAGCCGCCGGCCGAGGAAGAGATACCACGGCACCATCGCGACGAGGAGCACGGTCGCGACCGCGCCCTCGGGCCACGAGCCGTTCACCCACGTCACGTAGATGACGGTGGAGGCCAGGACCAGGGCGAAGTACGCCTCCCAGCGTCTCAACCCCAGCTCCCACGCGTCGTCGCCGATCATCCGTCGTCGCGTCGCTTCCAGCGGAAGGTCGTCAGGCACAGTGCGAAGCCTGCTACACCCCAGGCCGCCAGCACCAGGGCGATTCTGCCGTGCTCCCACGCGTGCGCGGGCTCGGCGGGCAGCAGGGTGTCGGGCAGCAGGGCCGACCGCAGGCCCTGGCAGATCCACTTCAGCGGGAACAGCGCCCCGGCCTGCTGGACGCCCGACGGCAGGCTGCTGAAGGTGAAGTACACGCCGGAGATGAACTGCAGCACGAGGTACGGCACGTTGAGCACCGCCGCGGCGCCCCGGCCCGAGCGCGGCACGCTGCTGACCGCGATGCCGAGCAGCGTGCAGACGGTCACGCCGGCCACGAAGACCCACACGAGGGTGAACCAGCGTTCGGGCGTGCTCGGCGGCCGCAGCCCGAACATCACACCGCCGAGCACGAACAGGATCACCGTCTCGGCCGTCGACAGCACCAGCGCCGAGATCGTCTTGCCGATGAAGTACGCCGACGGCGGCATCGGCGTGCCGTACAGGCGCTTGAGGGTGCCGTCGTCCCGCTCCTGCGCGATGCCGACGCCGAGGCTGATGAACGTGGTCGAGGCGATGCCGCTCGCGATGATCCCGGCGGCGAAGTACTGCCGGAAGTCCACATTGGTGCCCTCGACCCGGCCCTTGAAGATCGTGCCGAAGATGACCATGAGGATGATCGGCACCGCGAAGGTGAAGGCCACCGCCTCCCGCTCGCGGATGAAGGTCTTCAGCTCCAGCGCGCCGCGCGAGAGCCCGAGCCGCAGTGTGGACGGCATCGCCAGGTCGGTCATCGGTCCGCTCCGATCATCGCGAGATAGGTGTCCTCGAGCGTGGGCCGGGTGACCGTCAGCTCCGGGACCTCGCCGTCGAACTTCTGGCTCAGCTCGGCCACGACCTGGGTGGGGGAGTGGGTCTCGAGCGTCTGCCGCCCCTCCGGGCCCGTCCAGCTCACCCGGGCCTTCGCGGTGGACCGGCCGCCCAGCTCCCGCGGCGTGCCGATCTCGACGAGCCGCCCGCGCGCGATGACGCCGACCCGGTCCGCGAGGGCCTCGGCCTCGTCCAGGTAGTGGGTCGTCAGCAGGATCGTCGTGCCGTCGCCCGCCAGGCTCTCGATCAGCTTCCAGAACCGCCGCCGTACGTCCGGGTCGAAACCGGTCGTCGGCTCGTCCAGGAAGACCAGCTCGGGGCCGCCGATGATGCCGAGCGCGACGTCGACCCGCCGGCGCTGCCCGCCGGACAGCTGCGCCAGGCGTGCGCCGGCCTTCTCGGTCAGCCCGACCGCCTCGATCACCTCGTCGGGATCGCGTGGGGCCGGGTAGTAGCCGGCGAAGTGCCGCACCGCCTCCCGTACGGTGAGCTGAGGCCGCTCGTCCGAGGTCTGCGACACGATGCCGATGCGGGCCCGCCAGCGCCGCGTCGGCCGCCCGGGGTCGGTGCCGAGCACCGCGACCTCTCCGCCGGTCCGCCGGCGGTGCCCCTCAAGGATCTCGACCGTCGTACTCTTGCCCGCCCCATTCGGCCCGAGCAGGGCGAACACCTCGCCACGGGGGATGTCCAGATCGACGCCGTCCACCGCGTCGACGTCGCCGTACCGCTTACGCAGACCGCGTATGCGCACCGCCATCTCGTTCATACCGCCAGCGTCGCGGCGGCCGGCGCCTCACGCGATCGGCGGTCCGGTCATTCCCGTGTCCACCGAACGACGGACACGCTCAGCCCAGGCCGACCTTCTGCCAGAACTGGAACAGGGCGTGGCCGACCGTGGTGAGGTCGGAGTTGATGCCGAACAGGTCGGTCAGGTGGTAGATGACCGAGAAGAACCCGCGGTTGATCGGGCCGATCCAGAGCAGCGCCATCAGGGCGATGAACGCGTAGCCGCCGACCCGGTTGGCCTGGGCCACCCACGCGCGCGGCAGGTACGGCTCGATGATGCCGAAGCCGTCCAGGCCCGGCACCGGCAGGAGGTTGAGCACCGCGGCGGTGACCTGCAAGAACGCGAGAAACGCCAGAGCGCTCCAGAACAGGGCGTGATCCAGGCTCGTCGCGAGCTGCGTGAGCACGACGCCCAGGACGATCGCGAAGGCGAGGTTGGCGAGCGGGCCGGCCGCCGAGATCAGGCTGTGCCGCAGCCGGCCGCGGATCGCGCCGCGGTCGATGTAGACCGCACCGCCGGGCAGGCCGATGCCGCCGAGCAGCAGGAACAGCACCGGCAGCAGGAAGCTCAGCGCCATGTCCGTGTACTTCAGCGGATTGAGCGTGAGATAGCCCTTGGTGGCCACGCTGCGGTCGCCCGAACGCCAGGCGAAGAACGCGTGCCCGAACTCGTGCAGGCACAGGGACACGATCCAGCCGGAGACCACGAACACGAACAGCAGGAATCGGGCCGGATGCCCAACATCCGTGCCGTAGCGCCACACGGCGAGGCCGGACAGGACGAACAGGCCGACAACGAACAGGAAGACGGGACTGGGCCGCACGGCGGACCGCAGGGCGGTGACGTTGCTCATCGGTGAACTCTTCAGCTGCTCTCTGCGAGGGCGGGGACGACATAGGTGCGGAGGAACTCGCG
Source organism: Actinoallomurus acaciae (assembly GCF_042429965.1). Classification (NCBI taxonomy): domain Bacteria; kingdom Bacillati; phylum Actinomycetota; class Actinomycetes; order Streptosporangiales; family Thermomonosporaceae; genus Actinoallomurus; species Actinoallomurus acaciae. The sequence continues at coordinate 12,926 of NZ_JBHLZP010000022.1, read as the reverse complement.
GGGCTCATCCTCGCGCGGCATGACGATCATCGAGGAGATGATGCGGAAAAGGAACTCCACCGCTCCTTCAACGGTGATGTCCGCTCGGAGGGTTCCCGCCCGCTGAGCGGCGCCGAAGTACGGCCGTACGTAGTCGGAGCACAGGTGCAGCAGGCGCTCGGCACCGCCGACGACCGCCGCCTGCGTGTGCCCGGCGGCGTCGGGTGCCAGCAGCGCGGCGACGTGCGGCTCCCCGCGGATGAACGCGACGGCGTCCACGACACCTTCGACGATCGCGTCCGGCACCGACCGCTCATCACGCAGCCGCCCCGACAGCCGGTCGAGGAACCGCCGCAGGTCGCGCAGGACGACGGCAAGGATCACCTCGTCACGCCCGCCGGCGAAACTGCGGTAGACGGTGGCACGCGAGAGCCCGGCGGACGCCGCGATGTCCTCGACCGTGGTCTTGGCGACACCGTAGCGCGCGAAGCACTCTTCGGCGGCGTTCACGATCCTCACCCGGACGTCGGTAGCCTGCGGCATGCCCCGCAGGCTACCCGCCCGTAATGCCGAGCAGGCTACGCGACCGCGACGCCGGTCAGGCATGCGGCCACGACGCCCGGCAGGTTGTTCGGCTGCTGCGCTGTGCAGGCCGTTTGGTCACGTGCCGGGTAGGCCGTTTGGTCGCTGTGCTCGGTTGGCCGTACGGCCGCTGTGCCGGGTTGGCCGTTCGGCTGTTGTGCCGGGTTGGCCGTTCGGCCGTTGTGCTGGGTAGGCCGCTTGGCCGCTGTGCTCGGTTGGCCGTTCGGTCGCTGTGCCGGGTAGGCCGTTCGGCCGCGGTGCCGAGCAGGCCGATCGGCCACCGTGCCTGGTAGGCCGCTTGGCCACAGTGTCCGGCAGGCCGTTCGGCCACCGTGCCCGGCGGTCACCCGGCCGCGATGTCCCATCAGCTACTCGGCCGCATGAGCGCCAGAGGGTTTTCCACAACCGACCCGCCATCCTTCCTTCGGCGGGCCGGACCGCTGGACAATGAAAGTGGGGTGAGCCCCCGGGCGGGAGGGGACCGCCTGCGGGAGGGGACCGCCTGCGGGAGGGGACCGCCTGCGGGAGGGGACCGCCTGCGGGACGGGGCCGCCTGCGGGACGGGGCCGCCTGCGGGACGGGGCCGCCTGCGGGACGGGGCCGCCTGCGGGACGGGACCCTCTGCGGGACGGGACCGTCCGCGAGGGGAGTGGTCGCTTGGTTCGGCGAGGTTCAGTCGATCGTGTAGTCGAGGGTGTAGGAGTGCCCGCCGTCCGGGCCGATGATGATCTGGCCCTCGCCCGTGATGCCTGTCAGGTCGCCTGTACCCGTGCCCTCGGTGATCTTCCACGTGAGCCAGGGCCTGCCGTTCTCGCCGCCGGCGTCGTGCTGGAGGACGAACCCTCCCGTGCGGCCGTCGAGCGCTCCCTCGAAGCGTTCGATCGCCACGTACGCCCGGGGGGTCTCGCCCGTGGCCACTGTGATCAGTTCGGCCGTGCTGGTGCCGGTGAGGTCGCCGCTGAAGGTCTTCTCGACGTGCACCCGTGCGATCTTGGTCTCCTGGTGGGTGTCGTACGGCTCGGCGGCGTCGAAGACGTCGAGGACGAAGGTCCCCGCTGCATGCTTGGTCATGGCGACGATCCTGCTGGAGGTACCTGACAGTTCACGGCAGGTTTCTCCGGCTTCAGGAGTGGATCTCCCGGGCCGCGGGTCGCTCCACGGCCGCCTGGATGCCGGCCAGCAGTCGCTGGAGGCCGAAGTCGTACGCCTCGGCGTTCGCGTCCTTGGTCCCGGCGTCGAAGCCGCCCTCGCGCCAGAGTTTCGCGATCGTCGGGTGCCGGGTCACGTCGAAGTAGTCCTCCCAGAACGACGCGCGCGCCGCCCACCAGGCGTCCGTCGACTCCCCGGTCGTGCGCTCGACCTGTTCGCTCTCCGCCTCGGCCGCCGCGGCCGCGTGGACGAAGGTGACGATCGTCCCGGCCGCCGCCGTGATCTGCCGGGGCGACAGGCCGATCCCGGACAGTGCGGACAGGAGGTACTCCTGCTGGGCCATCAGCCCGGGGCCGAGCGGCGGCCGCACGTTGGAGATCTGTCGTAGCCAGGGGTGGCGCCGGTACGCCGCGCGCGTGCGCTCCGCGTACAGCCCGATCTGCTCCAGCCAGTCTCCCGGCCTCGGGTCGTCCGGGCCGGGGAGGTCGCGCTCGGTGAGCACCGCGTCGACCATCAGGTCGATCAGCTCGGCCTTGCCCGGCACGTGGGTGTAGAGCGACATGGTGCCGGCGCCGGCCTCTTCGGCGACCCGGACCATCGACATCGCGGTCAGGCCTTCGCGGTCGGCCACCGCCAGGGCGGCGCGGACGATCTGGTCGACCGTCAGTCTGGGCGGGCGTCCACGGGCCGGCCTGCCGTCGGTCCGTCCGGCGGTGCGGTCTCGCCACAGCAGCGCCAGCGTCCGCTCCGGGTCGCCGTCGCCGCTGCGTTCCACCGTCATGCCCTTGATCCTACTTTCTCGTATACCGTACGGTTAATATTCCCGTAGGGCGTACGAGAATGGAGGGATCATGACGATCCTGGTGACAGGGGCGACCGGCAACGTCGGGCGGATCGTGGTGGAGCGGCTCGCGGAGGCCGGTGAGCGGGTGCGGGTGATCACCCGCCGCCCGGAGGCGGCCGGGTTCCCCGCTGGAGTGGAGGTCGGGTACGGAGACCTCGCCGACCCGGCGACGCTGGCCGAGCCGCTGACCGGCGTGGAGCGCCTCTACCTGTTCCCGCACCCCGGGACCGCCCGGGAGGTCGTCGACCAGGCGAAACGGGCGGGCGTACGGCGGATCGTCGTGCTGTCCTCAGGGGCCGTGACCGCCGGCCTGGACACGGACTTCCACCTGCCGGTGGAGCGGGCCGTGGAGGACTCGGGGCTGGAGTGGACCCACGTGCGGGCCGGTGAGTTCATGCTGAACCGGCTCTGGCTGTGGGGCGAGTCGATCCGCGCGGAGAGCGTCGTCCGCGACCCGTTCCCCGACCAGGGCGGAATACCGGTGCACGAGCAGGACATCGCCGACGTCGCCGTACGCGCGCTGCTCCACGACGGCCACGCGGGCGCGGCGTACACCCTCCTCGGGCCGGAATGGATCACCCGGCGTGAGCAGGTCGCCGCCATCGCCGCCGCCGTCGGCCGGGACGTCCGTCTCGAACGGGTCGGCCGGGAGGAGGCGCGGGAGCTCTATCGGGCGATGGGCGGGTTCGCCGCTGCGAACGCCGACTTCCTGCTCGGCTTCACCGACTACGCGGGCCGGGAGGTCGAACCGGACGCGGCACCGCGGAGCGACGCGTCCGACCACCCTCCGATGCCGACCGCCGAAGCGGTCACCGGCCGGCCCGCCCGCACGTTCGCCCAGTGGGCCCGCGACCACGCGGCCGACCTCACGGCATAGATCAGAACAGGGTGTCGTCGCGCTCGATGCCGCGCAGGGCGTCGTAGTCGAGGGTCACGCAGCCGATGCCGCGGTCCGCGGCCAGCACGCGCGCCTGCGGCTTGATCTCCTGGGCGGCGAACACGCCGCGGACCGGCGCCAGCAGCGGGTCGCGGTTGAGCAGCTCCAGGTAGCGGGTCAGCTGCTCGACGCCGTCGATCTCACCGCGGCGCTTGATCTCGATGGCGACCGTGGCGTTCGCGTCGTCGCGGCAGAGGATGTCGACCGGGCCGATCGCGGTGGGGTACTCCCGGCGGATCAGCTTCCACCCGTCGCCCAGCGTCGTGATGTGCTCGGCGAGCAGCTCTTGCAGGTGGGCCTCCACGCCGTCCTTCTGCAGCCCCGGGTCGATGCCCAGCTCGTGCCTGGAGTCGTGCAGGATCTCCTCGATCGTGAGGATGAGCTGCTCGCCGGACTTGCCGTGCGTGACCGTCCACTTGCCCTCCTCTTCCTTGAGGGCACAGGGAGGGTTCATCCAGTTGAGCGGCTTGAACGCCCGGTCGTCGGCGTGAATGGAGACGGATCCGTCGGCCTTGATGAGGATCAGCCGTGGGGCCATGGGCAGGTGGGCGGTGAGCTTGCCGACATAGTCGACACTGCAACGGGCGATGACGAGACGCACGGTCGCCCACCTTAGTGGTCCGGCGCCCGCCCCTCAGGCCGCTCGGACAATCCGTCCGCGAACCGCACCGCCACCTGGTGTTCGCCGGTCGCGGGCGTGCCAGACTGCGGAGCATGAGCGCATCGGTGGGCAGGGTGGGAGTCGTCGGGCTGGGCACGATGGGCGCGGGCATCGCCGAGGTGCTGGCACGCGGCGGCCACTCCGTCGTCGGGATCGAGGTGAACAACGACGCCCTCCAACGCGGCCGGGACAACCTCGAAAAGTCCACCGGCCGTGCCGTACGCCGCGGCCGGCTGTCGGAGGAGGACAAGGGGGCGATCCTCGGCCGGATCGAGCTCGCCACCTCCTTCGCCGGGCTCGCCGAGTGCGACCTGGTCATCGAGGCGGTGCCCGAGCGGCTGGACCTGAAGCGCCGGGTGTTCGAGGAGCTGGACAAGGTGTGCCGTCCCGAGGCGGTGCTCGCCACCAACACCTCCTCGCTGTCGGTCACCGAGATCGCGGCGGCCACCGGCCGGCCCGAGCAGATCGTCGGCGTGCACTTCTTCAACCCCGCGCCGGTCATGAAGCTGGTCGAGGTGATCCACACCGTCCTCACCCGGCCCGAGGCGCTCATCGCCGTACGGGAGCTGGTCGAGGGCCTCGGCAAGGTCGCCGTCACGGTCGGCGACCGGGCCGGGTTCATCGCGAACCGGCTGCTGTTCGGCTACCTCAACCAGGCCGCCGGGATGTACGAGGCCGGGTACGCCACGCGTGAGGACATCGACGCCGCGATGAAGAGCACGGGCCTGCCGATGGGCCCGCTCACGCTCATGGACCTCATCGGGCTCGACGTGTCGCTGGAGGTCTGCGAGGCGATCTACCGGGAGACCCGCGACCGGCGGCACGCGCCGGCGCCGATCCTGCGGCACCTCGTCACCGCCGGGCTGCTCGGCCGCAAGACCGGGCGCGGCTTCTACACGTACGGCGAGCCGGAGGAGGCGGAGGAGCGGCGCGCGGAGGCCGGGGGCGCGCCCAGCGTCGGTGTCGCCGGGTCCGGGCCGCTCCCCGTCGCCGTCATCCAGGCCGCCGTACGCGCCGGGGCGGACGTCCGCTTCGTCGCGGGCGACGACGACAAGGTGCGCGCCGTACGAGATGCCGTCGGCGAGCGGGTCACCGGCGGCACCGACCTGGCGCTGCTCGCCGACCGCGATCTGATCGTCGAGGCCGTGGCCGAGGACACCGCGGTCAAGCGCTCGCTGCTCGCCGCCGTCGACGACGTCGCGCGCAAGGGCGCGGTGCTGGCCACCACCGGCGCAACCGTGCCGGTCATCGAGCTGGCCATGGCCACCGACCGGCCGCAGGACGTCGTGGGCCTGCACCTGCCGGACCCCGAGGGCGGGCTCGCCGAACTGGTGAGCACCGTCGTGACCGACCCCGGGACCGCCGAGCGGGCCGCCGCGTACCTCACCCGCCTCGGCAAGCGTCCCGTACGCTCCGCGGACCGGGCCGGCTTCATCGTCGACGCGCTGCGCATGCCGTACCTGGGCGACGCCGTCCGGATGCTCGAGTCCGGGTACGCCGACGCGGACGCGATCGACGCGGCGATGACGCACGGCTGCGGGTACCCGATCGGCCCGATCGCCGACCTGGACCGCATCGGGCTCGACCGCGTCGTGGAGGTGCTGCGCGCGCTGTACACGGAGTATCGCGACCCCGCCTTCGCGCCCGCGCCGCTGCTGGACCGGCTCCACACGGCCGGGACGAGCTTCCGCTGAGAGGGGCCTGGGCACCCGGGCGGGCTCTGCCGGGCGGGTACGGCGCAGCCCGTACCCTGATCGGCATGAGTCCGCGTAAAAACCGCCGCACACGCGACATGCCACGGGAAACCGGGCGTGGCGCGTTCGGCGGTCCGCAGCGGATCGAAGAGGGACCCGACGGCGACTGGATCGTGCGGCCCGCGGCCGGCGCCGCGAAGAGCTACCGCTGCCCCGGCTGCGACCAGGAGATCCCGCCGGGCGTCGGGCACGTCGTCGCGTGGCCGGCCGAGGGCGGCGGCCCGGAGGACCGGCGCCACTGGCACCGGCCCTGCTGGGAACACCGGCTGCACCGCACGCCCAAGATCCAGCGGTCCGGCCGCGGCCCGCGTTACTGAGAGGACAGCGATGGCGGATATACGGGCGAGCACGGTGCTGCCCGCGCGCCGTACGGACATCGAACTGCAGACCGCCGACGGGCTGAAACTGGTCGGCGAGCTCGCGGTGCCGGAGGACCGGCCACCCGTAGCGACGCTCGTGTGCCTGCACCCGCTGCCCACCGCCGAGGGCATGATGGACAGCCACGTGCTGCGCAAGGCGTCGTACCGGCTGCCCGCGCTCGCCGGCCTGGCCGTCCTGCGGTTCAACACGCGCGGGACGACCAGCGCTCGCGGCACGAGCGAGGGGGAGTTCGGCGAGGGCGAGGCCGAGCGCTACGACGTCGCGGCGGCCCTGGAGTGGGCGGAGTACCACGACCTGCCGCGCACCTGGCTCCTCGGCTGGTCGTTCGGCACCGAGCTGGCGCTGAGGTGGGGCCGCGACCCGCTCGTGGAGGGGGCGATCCTGCTGTCACCCCCGCTGCGCCGCGCCACCGACGCCGACCTGGACGCGTGGGCGGAGTTCGGCCGCCCGCTGGTCGCCCTGGTGCCCGAGCGCGACGACTATCTGCGACCGCCGGAGGCGCGGGAGAGGTTCAAGCGGGTGCCCCAGGCGGAAGTGGTGGGCGTCGACGGCGCCAAGCATCTGTGGGTCGGCGAGCCGTACGTCCGTACCGTGCTGAACGAGATCGTGAAACGCGTGGCGCCCGAGGCGTACCCGCTGCCTGCCGAGGTCCCGTAGGCCCCGCCGGGGTTTCGATGAGGTCCGTGAGGGGCGAGCGGTCCGGGGCGGACCGGGTCCGGCATCGGTACGCGCCGGGAGCCGGTGCGGTGAGGCTGGTGACGGCGTCGTTCCGGACGCACCGTTTCGTGCCGCACGCGCACAGCGAGTACGCCATCGCGGTCATCGACCGTGGTGTGGAGGCGGTGCGCTACCGGGGCGCGGACGAGCGTGCCGGCGCCGGGGGCCTGCTGCTGCTGGACGCCGAGGTCATCCATGCCGGGCGGCCTGCCGCGCCGCAGGGATGGGACTACCGGGTCTTCTACGTTCCTCCCGATCTGCTGACCGAGATCGCGGGGCGGAGGCCGACGTTCCCGGCCGCGACCCCGTGGGACCCGGAGTCGGCCGCCCGGCTGGCCCGGGTACACCGGATGCTGGGCGAGCCGGGCACCTCGCCGTTGGCGGCCTGCGAGCAGCTCCACCAGGTGCTGACGCTGGTGCTGGCCAGGCATGCGGCGTGCGGGCCGGTCCAGCCGTCCAGGGCCTCGTGGCCGGCCGCGATCGGCAGGATCCAGGCGTATCTGGCCGCCGACATCGGGCACACGCCGAGCCTGACCGAGCTGGCCGAACTGGTCGGGATGCCACGCTTTGTGCTGCTTCGCGCGTTCCGTGCCGCGACCGGCGTGACCCCGCATGGGTACCTGCTGGCGCTGCGGCTGCGGCACGCCCAGCAGTTGCTGACCGCCGGCCACAGCGTCGCCCGTGCGGCCACCGACAGCGGCTTCTACGACCAGTCTCACCTCCACCGCCATTTCCGCCGGACGTTCGCCGCCACCCCCGGACGGTTCGCCCGCGCCGGACGGGTACGCGACGACGTACAGGGCCGCTCCGCCGCCGCGCCGTAGCGTGTGCGGGGTGATTTCCAGGACCGGGTGCCCGGTGATGGGCCCGCCGGGTCGCGGTTCGCCCGTGGCGTGCAACGACGTACAAGGCCGGTCTGCCGCCGCGCCGTAGCGTGTGCGGGGTGATCGACAAAGGTTCTTCCCAGGACCGGGTGCCCGGTGATGAGTACACCCGGCCGCAGTTCGCCCGTGCCGCCCTGCTGACGATCGACATGCAGGCCGACTTCGTCGCCGGCCCGTACGCGGTGCCCGGCACCGAACAGATCGTCCCGGCGGTGGCCAGGCTGGCGCGCGCGTTCCGGGACGCCCGCCGGCCCATCGTGCACATGGTCCGGCTGTACCTGCCCGATGGCGGCAACGCCGACATCTGCCGCCGGTCGCTTGTCGCCTCCGGCGCCTGCCTGGTAGCCCCGCACTCGCCGGGCTCCCGCCTGGCCGACGGCCTGACCCCGGCCGGCGCCGCGCCTCTGGACCCCGACCGGCTGCTGTCGGGCGCGGCCCAGCCGCTCGCCGACGGGGAGCACGTCATCTACAAGCCGAGGTGGAGCGCCTTCCACCACACCCCGCTGCGACGGCATCTCGATGATCTCGGCGTGAACACGCTGGTCGTGGCCGGCTGCAACTACCCCAACTGCCCGCGAGCGACGATTTACGACGCCGGCGCCCGTGACTACCGGCTGGTGCTCGCCGAGGACGCGACATCGGGCTTCGGCGAGCACGCCCGGCCGGAGATGACCGGGATCGCGGCCTGGTGCCTGACCGTCACCGCGATCGAAAGGCTCCTTCGGACCGACGCCGAGACGGCCGCGAGTCGGGCGTGACCCACCTGCTGTTCCCGGACCGGCGATCCGCCACGGCGGCCGAGGCGCAGGGCTTCAAGGCGGCCGGTGACCAGGCCCTCGCCCGCGGACCCCGCCGGGAGCGGCCCGTCGGATGGCCGGGGCGGGATCCACCCCGTCCACCGGCGGAGGCCCGCCGCGTCGGCGAGGAGGCCGTGCACACGGCCCTCGCCGTCAATGCGGGCCGCGCGTTCGCATGGCGGCGCGGGGCTCTAAACGTCGAAGACCGATCACGGCCACGGTTATCGGCAGGACGGGAATCACGAGTGACGATGAGCGAGGCCCGGCGTGCGCCGGGCCGGGGTGGGTCGCGAGCCTTGTCCGCGCGGGCTCGCCGGCCGGCTCCAGGGAGTTCCGTGGCGGAACGGGGAGGGGCACCGTGCAGTTGTACACCCGCGACATCGGTGGCGGGACGCCGTTGGTGCTGTTGCACGCGTTTCCGCTGTCGTCGGCCATGTGGCTGGCGCAGCGGGAGGGACTGGCGGCGCGATTCCGGGTGCTGACCCCTGACCTGCGCGGATTCGGTGGTTCCCCTCTCGGCGGCGACGATCCCTCCATCGACGCCATGGCCGACGATGTCGCGGCCCTGCTCGACGCCAAGAACATCGATCGCGCCATCGTCGGCGGGCTGTCGATGGGCGGGTACGTGACGCTCGCGTTCTGCCGGCGGCACCCGGACCGCGTCCTGGGCGCCGTCCTCGCCGACACGAAGGCCACGGAGGACACCCAGGCCGTTCGTGAGGCACGCATCCGGACCGCCGAACGTCTTGAGACCGAGGGCAACGTCAGCGTGCTCTTGGAGGAACTGCTGCCGCGACTGGTCGGGCCGACGACGATGCGCAGCCGTGCCCTGGTGTACGGCCGGGTGCGCGGGCTGGTGCAGTCGACGCCGCCCCCGGCCGCCGCCTGGGCACAGCGGGCGATGGCCGCCCGCCCGGACTCGGTCGGCGCGCTCGCCGGGTTCCGCGCACCGACCCTGGTGCTGCACGGCGCCGAGGACGCCATCATGACCGAGGACGACGCCCGGACCATGGCCGAGGCCCTGCCCAACGCGGAGCTGATCACGATCCCGGGGTCGGGTCACCTGACGGCTGTTGAGCAGCCGCAGTTGTTCAATGACGCGGTCACCGAGTTCGGTGCGGCTCTGGCCCGTACGGTGCGCTGAGCCTCAGGGAGCGAGGGCCCGGCGGGCGATCGGGGCCTTGCCCGGCGGAGCCGATCACGATCCCGGGGTCGGGTCATCTCACGGCTGTCGGGCAGCCGCAGTTGTTCAATGACGCGCGGTGCTGCCCTGGCCCGTACGGCGTGCTGAGCCTTACAGCGCGGCGAGGCGGCGGGCGATCGCGGTGATCGCGTCGGTCAGTTCGGGCAGCGGGCGGCGTTCGTCGCGGCGCCAGTGGCGGATCTGCTCGGCGGTGAGCGCGGCGAGCAGCGTGTCGGCGCGCAGATCCGGGTCGGGGACGCCGGCGGTGGTGAGCAGCACCTGGCAGTGCTGCCGCCAGAACCGGTGAGAGCCGGTGCGCAGCCGCGCGCCCGGACTGGCGGTCTGTGACAGCGCCACGAGGTCCAGGTGCGCGTCGACGTAGGCCAGGTAGGCGGAGACGAACGCGGCGAGCCGGTCCGCCGGGTGCGCCCCCGGGCCGAGGGGTGGCGGGCCGGACAGGATCTCGGCCTGAAGTTCGGACTCGCGCTCGTCGAGCAGGGCCGCCGCCAGGCCCGACTTGTCGCCGAACCGACGGTACAGCGTGCCCTTGCCGACTCCCGCGACCGCGGCGACGTCGTCCATGCTCACGGCGGCGACCCCCGCACGCCGGAACAGTTCGTCGGCGGCGGCGAGCACCTTGGCGCGGTTGCGCGCCGCGTCCGCCCGCTCCGGTGGCGCGCCGCCGCCGGCCAGCAGCGGCAGGTCTCTGCGGTCGGCGGAGGTCACACGGTCCATGAACCCGGACTCTAGTGCAGATGATCGCCAGCGGTTGACGTATCCGGACTGCGGTCCATATATTTGGCTCCGCCACTAACCGGACTATAGTCCGAATAGGAGTGAGCTCATGGGAAGACTGCTGCACATCTCCGCCTCACCGCGCGACGAGGCCTCGGAGTCACTGCGGATCGCGCAGGTGTTCACGGACACGTACCGGGAGACCCACCCCGGCGACGAGGTCGAGCACTGGGACCTGTGGGACGGGTCGCTGCCGGACTTCGCCGTCGGCGCGAAGGCGAAGATGACCGTGTTCGGCGGCGGCGAGCCGCAGGGCGCGGAAGGCGCGGCGTGGGCCGCGGCACGGCGCACGTTCGAGCGGTTCGACGCCGCCGACCGGCTGCTGTTCAGCGTGCCGATGTGGAACGCGTCAGTGCCGTACGTGCTGAAACAGTTCGTCGATGTGGTGAGCCAGCCCGGCTGGATCTTCACCGTCGACCCGGCGACCGGATACGGCCACCAGCTGGCGGGGCGCGGTAAGCGGGTCGCCGTCGTCTACACCAGCGCCGTGTGGGGGCCGCCGCTCGGCCCGGAGTTCGGCAGCGACTTTCAGTCGACGTTCTTCAACGACTGGCTGCGCTGGACGGGGCTGACCGACATCAGCGAGATCCGGTTCCACCCCACGCTCACCGGCGATTATGAGGAGGCACGGCGGACCGCCGACGCCCAGGCGAGTGGCATCGCCAAGGGCTTCTGACCCCGCGGACGCCGGTGGTTATCCACAGGCGTCCGAAGCCCTTCCTCCGCCGGATCCGAGCACTGGACAATGAGATTGGGGTGAGCCCCCCGAGGCGGGCGGGGTGTGTCCCTGCGGGGTGTGTCCCCGGCGGGGCCCGGCGGGGTGTGTCCCGGAGGGGAGTGTCTCGGCGGGCGGCGCGTGTCTCGGCGGGGCGTGTCTCGGAGGGCGGGGTGTGCCGGGGGTGGTTCGGGTGGGTTCTGGTCGGTTCGTGAGGGGTCCCGCTTCGCCCGTGCCGGTCGGTCGTGGCAGGCCGGTACGGGCGTTACGACTCCTCCTGGCGCGGCATCACGACCTCGCGCAGGATCAGGGCTACCGCCGCGGCGGCCGGGATCGCGAGGAGCGCGCCGATCACGCCGAGCAGCGCGCCCCCGATCAGTGCGGCGATGATCGTCACCGCGGGCTGTACGTCGACGGACCGTTTCATGACCCTCGGCTGGACGACGTAGTTCTCGACCTGCTGGTAGATCACGAAGAAGATCGCGGTGGCGATGCCGACCCACAGGCCGGAGAAGAACGATATGGCGGTCACGAAGACCGCTCCGATCGTCGCGCCGACCAGCGGGATCAGGTCGGTGATCGCCACGAGCAGCGCGAGCGCGAGCGCGTACGGTACCCCGACGATCAACAGGAAGATGTACGTCGTCACGCCCGCGATGAGCGAGATGAGCAGGTTGCCCGCGACGTACCCGCCGATCCGGGCGAGGATCTCGTCGCCGAGCAGCGCCACCCGGGCCCGGCGCGACCTCGGGGCCAGCCGGTACATGAAGCCGGTGATGCTCGGCAGCGAGGTCAGGAAGTACAGCGTGAGGATCAGTACGGTCAGCGTGCTGAAGACGCCGCTGACCACGATCTGGCCGACGCCGACGACGCCGTTCGCGGCTCGGGTGCCCAGGTCCTTGCTCTCCAGCGCCGACCTGGCTTTCTCGAACAGGTGGTAGCGGTTGTCCAGGTCCTGCAGCCGGGGGTTGTTCTGCAGCTGTTCGAGGTAGCCGTGGCCGCTGGTCAGGTTATGGATGATCGCGGTCGTCTGCTCCGACAGCGGCGGCACGATGGCGAACCCGAACGCCACGAAGAACCCGACCAGCGCCAGGAACACCAGCAGCACCGACCACCGGCGTGAGACGCCGATGCGTTCGAGCGCCTCGACCCCCGGGTTGAGGCCGACGGCCAGGAACAGCGCGACGACGATCAGGACGATGACCGAACGGGCGTTGGTGAGCGCCTGGAGCAGCATGTACGCGGCGAGCACGCCGATCGCGCCGTAGAAGCCGAAGACGAACGGATGGTTGCGAGTGAGCGGTCGGCCGGGCCGCCCGAACGGGAACAGCTCGTCCACGCCCGCCTCGCGTTGACGGGCCTTCATGTCGGTGATCGGATCCGCCTGCGTGCCCTGGTCGGGCCGCCGCGGGGGCCTCCCGCCATCTTCGGGGACCTCGCCGGCCGTGTCTTCAGCGGTGCCTGCGGCGGCCGTGCCGCCACCTCCGCCACCTCCGCCGCCCGCCGACGCGGTCGCCGCCTCGGCCGCCGGTGCGCCATTGGGCCCTC
>NZ_JBHLZP010000021.1:0-34901 GCF_042429965.1 Actinoallomurus acaciae | reverse complement strand
AGGCCGCGGCGGGCGCGCACGCGCCGGAGCGCTGGCGCCGCGCCGTGGCCATGGCCGTGCCACCGATCTCCGCGCTCGCCTCGGGGTTCTTCGACTACGACCAGCTCCGGCGCTCGTTCTACATGTTCCTGCTGCCGACGCCGCTGGGCGCGCCCGCCGTCGCGGCGAACGACATGGCGTTCCTCGACCGGCTCTGGGCGGACTGGTCGCCCGGCTACGACGCCGCCGGGGACCTGGCATACGTCAAGGCGTGCCTGCGCGAGCACGCCAACCTCACCGCGGCGATCGGCTACTACGCGGCGATGTTCGACCCGTCCCGGCATGTGGCCGCCTACGCCGCCGAGCAGGAGTCCGCCGGCGCCCGCGGCGAGCGGCCGATCCTCTACCTGCACGGCCGCGACGACGGGTGTCTCGCCGCCGCCCTGACCGAAGACGTCGAGGCGCACCTTCCGCCGGGCTCGCGTGCCGAGGTCCTCCCAGGTGCAGGGCACTTCCTGCACCTGGAGCGACCCGCCACCGTCAACACGCTGATCGTGGAATGGCTGACCACATGACGGCGGATGTGTCCAAGTCGCTTGTCCTTACTCGTCCCGGCTTGGCAGGATGAGACCCGAACGTGATTCTAGTTGGGGGAGTTGACCAGGCCGTGACCACAGGCACGCTCGAACCGTCGGAGATCGACCTCACCGACTGGGCCTTCTGGGCCCGTCCGCTGAGCGAGCGGCACGAGGCCTTCCGCGCGCTGCGGCAACTGCCGCGCCCGGCGTTCTTCCGCGAGCCGGAACAGACGATCATGCCGACCGGCCCGGGCTACTACGCGCTGGTGAGACACGCGGACATCGTGGAGGCCTCCCGCCGCCCGCAGGACTTCTGCTCGGGCAAGGGCGCCATCAACATCACGGACATGCCGCCGGACCTCAACGAGTACTTCGGCTCCATGATCAACATGGACGACCCGCGGCACGCCAAGATCCGTCGGATCGTCTCCCGCGCCTTCTCGCCCCGCATGATCCAGCGCTTCGAGGACCAGGTGCAGGCGGTCGCGGACCAGATCATCGAGGAGATCGTCGCGAAGGGCTCCGGCGACTTCGTCGCCGACGTGGCCGCGCGGCTCCCGCTCAAGATCATCTGCGACATGATGGGGATCCCCGAGAGCGACTACAAGACCGTCTTCGACAACTCCAACATCATCCTCGGCGGCGGCGACGCCGAGTTCCTCCCCGAGAACGACGAGGAGTACGCCCTCAAGTTGCTCCAGGCCGGCCAGACGCTGAAGGACCTGGTCGAGGAGCTCGGCCGGCACCGGCGCGAGAACCCGTCCGACGACCTCGTGTCCGCGCTCGTCAGCGCCAACATCGACGGCGAGTCGCTGACCGACCAGGAGCTCGGCTCCTTCTTCATCCTGCTCGCCGTGGCGGGCAACGAGACGACCCGCAACGCGATCGCGCACGGGCTCAAGCTGTTCACCGTCCACCCGGACCAGCGGGAGCTGCTGCTGGCCGACTTCGAGACGCGTCTGCCCGGCGCGGTCGAGGAGATCGTCCGCTACGCCTCGCCGGTGATCTGGATGCGCCGTACGGCGACGCGCGACACCGAGCTGAACGGACAGGAGTTCAAGGCGGGCGACAAGCTCCTGCTGTACTACTGGTCCGGCAACCGCGACGAGTCGGTGTTCACCGACCCCGAGGTGTTCGACATCACCCGCGACCCGAACCCGCACATCGGCTTCGGCGGCCCCGGCCCGCACTTCTGCCTGGGCGCCCACCTGGCCCGGCGCGAGATCGGCGTGATGTTCCGCGAGCTGTTCCGCCACGTGCCGGGCATCCGCTCGACCGCGCCGCCGGACCGCCTGCTGTCGAGCTTCATCAACGGCATCAAGCGCCTGCCGTACGAGCTGTAGGACTCAGCGCACCACGTGGAGGGAGTGGACCACGTGGTTGATGTCGGGCAGCAGGCTCGGCTGGTTGCTCGGGATGGTGATCTCCACGATCGCGGGCATCCGGCGGCCGGTGTCGACGGCCACGACGACCTCGGTCTGACCCTTCTCCACCCGGTCGCCGGCCGCCGTGTGGGTCATCCGGAACGCGGTGACCCAGGCGCTCCGGCCGTCGACGGTCATCGCGGCGCCGGCCAGTTCCTTCCGCGGGTCGTCGTCGCTGTACAGCCCCTCGGTGAACTGCTTCCCGGTGAGCTCGGCGGCGGCGCGCAGCCGCTGCGGGCCGGCGACGGCGAGCTTCGGGTCGAGTGGGCCGACGTAGACGGCGGCGTACCAGAAGTACTTGTAGCTCTTGCGCTTGCTGTCGACCTCCTCGCCGGAGGTGTGGAACGAGGTCAGCCGGGAGGTGAGCCGCTTCCAGGGCGACCCCAGCAGGGCGTAGGAGATCCCGCTCTGCCGGTCGGTGATCGTCCCGGTCACGCGTGAACCGGAGCCGGAGAAGGTCGGCAGCGGGCCCGCCGGCGTGCCGGTGGGCTGCCAGGTGAGCGCGGGCACGCCGGTCGGGGCGGCGGTGACCAGCGGGTACGCCCCGGCGAAGGCGTCCGGGCCGTTGTCGGTGTGGCGGTTCAGCAGGAAGACGATCGCCGCCGCCACCACAAGGACGAACGCGGCAGCGGCGGCAATCAACGTCTTCACGGGTCGTAAGCGTACGGAATTAGCGAAGCTCGCGCTTGAGGATCTTCCCGGTCGCGGTCATCGGCAGCTCGTCGCGGAACTCCACGACGCGCGGGTACTTGTAGTTCGCGAGGTTCTCCCTGGCCCACGCGATCAGCGCGTCCTCGCTGGTCGTGGCGCCGTGCACCGGGATGACGTACGCCTTGACCTCTTCGCCGTGGGTGTCGTGCGCGATCCCGACGACGGCGGCGAGCGAGACGTCGGGATGCGTCATCAGCACCTCTTCGACCTCCCGGGGGTACACGTTGAACCCGCCCCGGATGATCATGTCCTTGGAGCGGTCGATGATGAAGTAGTAGCCGTCCTCGTCGCGCCGGGCGATGTCGCCGGTGCGGAACCAGCCCTCGCGCAGCACCTCGGCGGTGGCCTCCGGGCGCCCCAGGTACCCCTTCATGACGCAGTGCCCGCGGACGGCGATCTCGCCCGGACCGTCGCCCGCGTCCTTCCCGTCGTCGTCGACGAGCTTCATCTCCACGCCCCAGATCGGCCGTCCGATCGAGCCCGCGCGCGCCGGGCGGTCGGGCCGGTTGAAGCAGGCGACGGGCGAGGTCTCCGACAGGCCGTACCCCTCGAGGATGTTCACCCCGAAGCGCTCGGCGAACCCCTTCAGCACCTCCAGCGGCAGCGCGGCCCCGCCGCTGGAGGCCGTCGTGAGGGAGCCGGCGATCCGTTCGATGTCCTCCTGCGTGTGCCCGCCCTCGTGCGTGAGCAGCCCCCAGTACATCGTGGGCACCCCGGCGAAGAACGTGACCTTCTCCGCCAGCATGAGATCGAGCGCGGCGCCCGCCTCGAAGCGCGGCATCAGCACGACCGTGGCGTGGCGCAGGAAGCCGGTGTTGAGGATCACCGACTGGCCGAACGCGTGGAACAGCGGGAGCGCGGCCAGGAAGACGTCGTCGTCGGCCTTGTCGAACATGCCGTCGCAGACCATCGCGTTGAGCAGCATGTTCTGGTGGGTGAGCTCGGCGCCCTTGGGCCGGCCGGTCGTGCCGCTCGTGTAGAGGATCACCGCCGTGTCGGTGGCCTCGGTCTGCGCGGTCTCGAACCGGTCGGGCTGCCCGGCGGTGGCGGCCCAGATCGACTCGCCGTACGGCACCTCGGTCGCCAGGGGAGTGGCGGGCAGCAGGAAGAAGTGCTCGCAGTCCGGAACGTCGCCGAACGCGCCCCAGCCGGCCTCGCCCAGCGGCAGCTCCGGCGTGCCCTCGAAGCAGAACAGGGCCTTGGCGTCGGAGTCCTCCAGGTGGTAGGCGATCTCCCGGCGCTTCAGCAGGACGTTGAGCGGTACGACCACGGCGCCGGCCTTGAGGATCCCGAAGTAGACCATCGGGAAGTACGGCAGGTTGGGGCAGGCGAGCGCCACCTTGTCACCCGGCCGTACGCCGCGGGCGCGCAGGAGGTTCGCCACCTGGTTCGCGATCTGGTTCACGAACGCGTACGACAGGCGCATGTCGCCGAAGACCAGTGCCTCGTGGTCGGGATTGTCGCGTGCCGCATCGTCCAGAACGACCGAGAGGTTGAGCATCGGCGCCTCCTGCTGCGATATCGATGGGGAGGTTCCCATTGATATCGCAGCGGAGCGGTCAGCTGAAGACGACGTCGGCGCAGGAGTAGAAGGCGTTTCCGGTGTCGGCGATGTCCCAGACGGCGAGGATGAGCCGGCGGCCGTGGCGGGTCGGCAGTGTGCCGGTGTGGGTGACCGGGTTCGGCGGCCGCGCCCCGCCGTAGTTCACCTGCAGGAACGGCGTGGAGTAGCCGTGGGCGAAGGCGGGCGCCCACTTGCTCGCGAACTTACTGGAAACCTTCCTAAAAGTAAGGTGGCCCGTGAGGGAGGGCGGCCTCACCTGCGGGAGCCAAAGGCCGACGGTTCTTGCTTGCGTCTGCGCTAGTCTTGGGCTATGCGCTCTCGGCTGCTCCTCAGCCGGCCGCGTTGACGTAACCGATCGGTCGACGCGGCAGCCCCTCCTGTGCGAGGGGCCTTCTCATGCGGAGGGGCCTTGCCTATAAGGGGCATTGTTTCGTGAGCCGAAGCCGTGCGAATCAGACGAGGAACGATGACTGGCGCCGACGAGAACTTTGACCCACGGGCGATTCAGGAAAAATGGCAGGCTCGGTGGGAAGAACTGCAGCCCTTCACGGCCGGCGAGGACCCGGGTGATGAGCGGCCTCGCAAGTACGCGCTGGACATGTTCCCCTACCCCTCCGGCGACCTCCACATGGGCCACGCCGAGGCGTACGCCATCGGCGACGTGAGCGCCCGCTACTGGAACCAGCACGGCTTCAACGTCCTGCACCCCATCGGCTGGGACTCCTTCGGCCTGCCCGCCGAGAACGCCGCGATCAAGCGCGACTCCCACCCGGCGGAGTGGACGTACGCCAACATCGACACGCAGGCCGAGTCGTTCCACCGCTATGCGATCTCCTTCGACTGGTCGCGCCGGCTGCACACCTCCGACCCGGAGTACTACCGCTGGAACCAGTGGCTGTTCCTGCGCTTCTACGAGCGCGGCCTGGCCTATCGCCGGGGCGGCCGGGTCAACTGGTGCCCCAACGACCAGACCGTGCTGGCCAACGAGCAGGTCATCGCCGGTCACTGCGAGCGCTGCGGCGCCCTGGTGGAAAAGCGCCTGCTGACCCAGTGGTACTTCAAGATCACGGAGTACGCCGACCGGCTGCTGGCGGACATGGACGGCCTCGACTGGCCCGAGCGCGTGCTGACGATGCAGCGCAACTGGATCGGCCGGTCCGAGGGCGCCGACGTCGTCTTCGAGATCGAGGGCCGCGACGAGCCGGTCACCGTCTACACGACCCGGCCCGACACGCTGTACGGCGCGACGTTCTTCGTGGTGGCCGCCGACGCCCCGCTGGCCGACGAGATCTGCGCGCCCGGGCGGCGGGCCGAGTTCGAGGAGTACCGCCAGGCGGTGGCGCGCGAGTCGGAGGTCGAGCGGCTGGCCGCCGACCGCGAGAAGACCGGCGTCTTCCTGGGCCGCTACGCGATCAACCCGGTCAACGGCGAGCGCATGCCCGTGTGGGCCTCGGACTACGTCCTGGCGGAGTACGGCCACGGCGCGATCATGGCGGTGCCCGCGCACGACCAGCGCGACCTGGACTTCGCGCGCAGGTTCGACCTGCCGGTGCGGGTCGTGGTGCACACCGGCGAGGCCGACCCCGCCGAGTCCGGCGTCGCGACCCCCGGCGAGGGCGAACTGGTCAACTCCGGCCCGCTGGACGGCCTGACCAAGTCCGGCGCGATCCCGCGGATCACCGAGATCCTGGAGGAGCGCGGCCTGGGCAAGGCGGCCGTCAACTACCGCCTGCGCGACTGGCTGATCTCCCGGCAGCGCTTCTGGGGCACGCCGATCCCGATCATCCACTGTGAGGCGTGCGGCGAGGTCCCCGTGCCCGACGACCAGCTGCCGGTGCGCCTGCCGGACGACCTGCGCGGCGCCGACCTGGCACCGCGGGGCGTGTCGCCGCTGGCGGCCGCCTCCGACTGGGTCGACGTCTCGTGCCCCAAGTGCGGCGGTGCGGCCAAGCGCGACACCGACACGATGGACACCTTCGTCGACTCCTCGTGGTACTTCGTGCGCTACTGCTCGCCGGGCTACGCCGAGGGTCCGTTCGACGTCGAGAAGGCGCGCCGGTGGATGCCGGTCGACCAGTACACCGGCGGTGTCGAGCACGCGATCCTGCACCTGCTGTACAGCCGGTTCTTCACCAAGGTGCTGTACGACATGGGCATGCTGGACTGCGTCGAGCCGTTCACCCGGCTGGTCAACCAGGGCCAGGTGATCCTCAACGGCTCCGCGATGTCCAAGACGACCGGCAACCTGGTCGACCTGGGCGAGCAGATCGCCGAGTACGGCGTCGACGCGGTACGCCTGACGATGATCTTCTCCGGGCCGCCCGAGGACGACATCGACTGGGCCGACGTGTCGCCGTCCGGCGCGGTGAAGTTCCTGGCCCGCGCGCACCGGGTGGCCGCCGACGTCGCCTCGGTGCCCGGCGCCGCCCCGGCCTCGGGCGACGTCGAGCTGCGCAAGGTGACCCACCGCACGATCGACGAGGTCACCCGGCTGGTCGAGGCGCACCGCTACAACGTCGCCGTGGCCCGCATGATGGAGCTGACCTCCGCCGCCCGGCGGGCGATCGACTCCGGTGCGGGCGCGGCCGACCCGGCCGTACGCGAGGCGGCCGAGACGCTGGCGGTGATGCTGTCGCTGGTGGCGCCCTACACGGCCGAGGAGATGTGGGAGCGCCTGGGCGGTAAGGGGTCCGTGGCCAAGGCCGGCTGGCCGGCCGCGGAGCCGGCCCTGCTGGTCCAGGAGTCGGTGACCTGCGTGGTCCAGGTGGCGGGCAAGGTCCGCGACCGGCTCGAGGTCTCCCCGGAGATCGGCGAGACGGAGCTGGAGCGGCTGGCGCTGGCGTCGGAGAAGATCCAGGCCGCCCTCGGCGACCGCGGCATCCGCAAGGTCGTCGTCCGCGCTCCCAAGATCGTCAACATCGTCCCCGCATAGGGCCCGGCCGGGGCGCGGGATGAAAGCCCGCAAAGA
Source organism: Actinoallomurus acaciae (assembly GCF_042429965.1). Lineage (NCBI taxonomy): Bacteria > Bacillati > Actinomycetota > Actinomycetes > Streptosporangiales > Thermomonosporaceae > Actinoallomurus > Actinoallomurus acaciae. Next base: position 27,677 of record NZ_JBHLZP010000021.1, on the reverse strand, counting down.
CGACACCAAAAGCGGTGAGGGCACCCCGTGATGGGGCGCCCTCACCGCGCACAGTCTGGAGACGCGTGGGTCACATCTTGCGCAGGACCGCGACGACCCGCCCGAGGATCGTCGCGTCATCGCCCGGGATCGGGTCGTACGCCGGGTTGTGCGGCATCAGCCAGACCTTCCCGTCACGGCGCTTCAGCGTCTTGACCGTCGCCTCGCCGTCGATCATGGCGGCGACGATGTCGCCGTTCTCGGCCACCGGCTGCTGACGGACGACCACCCAGTCGCCGTCGGCGATCGCGGCCTCGATCATCGAGTCACCGGTGACGTTGAGCAGGAAGTGCGTGCCCTCGCCGACGAGCTGCTTGGGCAGCGCGAAGACGTCCTCCACGGCCTCTTCGGCCAGGATCGGACCACCGGCGGCGATGCGGCCCACGAGAGGCACGTACGCGGGCGCGGGACGGGCCGCCGTCTCCTGCCCCGAGGTCGTCTCGTACGACTCCGGCTCGCTCTGCACGGCCGCCGAGCCGGGCATGCGGACGACGACGGCGCGCGGGCGGTTGGGGTCGCGCAGCAGGAAGCCCTTGCGCTGTAGCGCACGCAGCTGGTGCGACACGCTGGAGGTGCTCGTCAGCCCGACCGACTCGCCGATCTCGCGCATCGACGGAGGGTAGCCACGGCGCTGGACGGAGTCGCGGATCACCTCCAGAACCTTGCGCTGACGTGCCGTCAGACCCGACTCGTCGCGCGGGCCGTCGGGCATTTCCCGAACCTTGCTCATATATGTCTCCGCTGGATGACTGCGCTCCGGTGACGCGCTGTCGCCGGTATTTCGTTCCTGTACACGGACGTTAGCGCCTCACCGCTAAATGATCAAACACCTGTTCGAAGATGTCCTGGAAATTCGTCGGCTCTCGCGGTACAACTCGTACTGATGTTCGATCGAAATCTCTTTCGACTCGGCAGAGGGGAGACCGACATGCGAACGAATCGAAAGCGCGGCGTGCCCGATCACTCCTTCGACGGAGGATGGCCCATGGGTGCGTCCGTTCGGTTTCGCCCGGCCGCGCCCCTGCGGCTCACCCGGCGCGGCCGGGTGGTCATCGTCTGCGGCGTGGCGCTGGTGCTCCTCGCCGGCCTCTGGATGGGCGCGCGGCACGGCGCCCGCGCCACGTCCGGCGGCGGCGAGGGGGAGTCGGCGGTCGCGGGTGAGTCGGTGGTCGTGGGGCCGCACGACACGCTGTGGGGCATCGCCGTACGCTCCCGGCCGGGGGTCGACCCGCGCGTCACGGTGCAGCGCATGATCGACCTCAACGCCCTGCCCAGCGCCGTCGTCAACCCGGGGCAGAAGATCTACATCCCCGCGCGCTGACGGGTTCGCCGCTCGTCGTTCTCGCGCCGGGTGGCGGCGCGACACGCCGACGCCGCCGTGACGTGAGCGGGGTCTTCGCGTTCTTGTTGCGGACGAGGTTGCGGAGGCCTCTGTGGAGCCGTACGGTAGACCACAACATCTAGTAGTTACACGGGTGTAGTTCACCACAGGTTGTGGTTACACAGTGAAGCCGCTGTAATCGAGACGTAACGCCCGTCGGGGGGAGGGGATGAGCCGTGCATTGCCCGTTCTGCCGTAACCCCGACAGCAGGGTGATCGACAGTCGCTCCACCGAAGACGGCGCGGCGATCCGGCGGCGCCGGTCGTGCTCCGAGTGCGGCCGCCGGTTCACGACCCAGGAGACCGTACTCCTGATGGTCGCCAAGCGCAGCGGCGTCACCGAACCGTTCTCCCGTGACAAGATCGTCGCCGGGGTGCGCCGGGCCTGCCAGGGGCGCCCGGTGACAGAAGACGCGTTGGCCCAGCTCGGGCAGCGTGTCGAAGAGGCCATCCGGGCGACTGGAAACGCCGAGATGCGCTCGCACGACGTGGGGCTGGCCATCCTTGGGCCGCTGCGCGAGCTGGACGAGGTCGCCTATCTGCGATTCGCCTCCGTCTACCGGGGGTTCGAGTCGATCGACGACTTCGAGAAGGAGATCGAGTCTCTTCGCGCGGCGGAACGCGACCGGTAACACCGGCGCCCGATCGCGTGTTGTACGAGGTAATCCTTGAAATAGGCCTGTTCGGCCTGAGAAGGGGGAGGTCATGACGGAGACGGTGAGCGGCCAGGCACGGCGCGGGAGGGGCGGCCGCAAGGGGTTGAAGATGCGCCGCATCTTCACCCGGCCCGGCATTCACCCGTACGACGAGGTCCGGTGGGAGCGCCGCGACGTCGTCATGACCAACTGGCGCGACGGCTCGGTCAACTTCGAGCAGCGCGGTGTGGAGTTCCCCGAGTCCTGGTCGGTCAACGCGGCCAACATCGTCACCTCGAAGTACTTCCGCGGCGCCGTCGGCACTCCGCAGCGTGAGTGGAGCCTGAAGCAGCTGGTCGACCGGGTCGTCGGGGTGTACACCGAGACCGGCCGCAAGCACGCCTACTTCGCGAGCGACGAAGACGCCGAGATCTTCGAGCACGAGCTGACGCACGCGCTGGTCCACCAGGTGTTCAGCTTCAACTCGCCGGTGTGGTTCAACGTGGGGACCCCGTCGCCGCAGCAGGTCAGCGCGTGCTTCATCCTGTCCGTGGACGACACGATGGAGTCGATCCTCGACTGGTACAAGGAAGAGGGTGTGATCTTCAAGGGCGGTTCCGGCTCGGGCGTCAACCTCTCCCGCATCCGCTCCAGCAAGGAGCTGCTCTCCTCCGGCGGCACCGCCAGCGGCCCGGTCTCGTTCATGCGCGGCGCCGACGCCTCGGCGGGAACGATCAAGTCCGGAGGCGCCACCCGCCGGGCGGCCAAGATGGTCGTGCTCGACGTCGACCACCCCGACGTCGAGGAGTTCATCGAAACGAAGGCGCGTGAAGAGGACAAGATCCGCGCGCTCCGCGACGCCGGCTATGACATGGACCTCGGCGGCAAGGACATCGTCAGCGTTCAGTACCAGAACGCCAACAACTCCGTACGCGTCAGCGACGAGTTCATGCGCGCCGTCGAGTCCCGCTCCCCCTTCGGCCTGCGCGCCCGCCTGACCGGCGAGGTGATCGAGACCGTCGACGCGAAGGGCCTCTTCAACAAGATCGCCAAGGCGGCCTGGGAGTGCGCCGACCCCGGCATGCAGTACGACGACACGATCAACGACTGGCACACCACCCCCGAGACTGGCCGCATCACCGCGAGCAACCCCTGCTCGGAGTACATGAGCCTGGACAACTCCTCGTGCAACCTCGCGAGCCTCAACCTGCTCAAGTTCCTGCGCGAGGACAACAGCTTCGACGTCGACGCCTTCGTCAAGCTCACCGAGCTGGTCATTACGGCGATGGACATCTCCATCACCTTCGCCGACTTCCCGACCGAGAAGATCGCTGAGACCACGCGGGCGTACCGCCAGCTCGGCATCGGCTACGCCAACCTCGGCGCGCTGCTGATGGCGACCGGCCACGCGTACGACTCCGAGGGCGGCCGTGCGCTCGCCGCGGCGATCACCTCGCTGATGACCGGTGTCGCCTACCGCCGCTCCGCCGAGCTGGCCGGCGTCGTCGGCACGTACGACGGCTACACCCGCAACGCCGAGGCCCACAAGCGGGTCATGCGCAAGCACGCCGCGGCCAACGACCAGGTCCGCACGCTCGACGCGCTGGACAAGTCCATCCACACCGAGGCGACCCGGCAGTGGCAGGAGTGCCTCAAGATCGGCGAGCGGAACGGCTACCGCAACGCCCAAGCCTCGCTGCTGGCGCCGACCGGCACGATCGGCCTGATGATGGACTGCGACACGACGGGCATCGAGCCCGACCTCGCGCTGGTGAAGTTCAAGAAGCTCGTCGGCGGCGGGTCGATGCAGATCGTGAACAACACCGTGCCGCGGGCGCTGAAGAAGCTCGGCTACCAGCCGGAGCAGGTCGAGGCGATCGTGGAGTACATCTCCGAGCACGGTCACGTCGTCGACGCCCCGGGGCTGCGGCCGGAGCACTACGAGGTGTTCGACTGCGCGATGGGCGAGCGGGCGATCAGCCCGATGGGCCACGTCCGGATGATGGCCGCGACGCAGCCGTTCCTGTCCGGCGCCATCAGCAAGACGGTCAACGTCCCCGAGAGTGCGACGATCGAGGACATCGAGGAGGTCTACCTCCAGGGCTGGAAGCTCGGCCTCAAGGCGCTCGCGATCTACCGCGACAACTGCAAGGTCGGCCAGCCGCTGTCGGTGGCGAAGAAGAACACCGAGGAGAAGTCCCAGCCGGCGGCGGCCCCGGTCGAGGTCGGCCCGGTGCGCACCCGGCTGCCCAAGCGGCGCCCGGCCACGGTGACCCGCTTCTCCGTCGGCGGCGCCGAGGGCTACATGACCGCCTCGACGTACCCGGACAACGGCCTCGGCGAGGTGTTCCTCAAGCTCGGCAAGCAGGGCTCCACCCTGGCCGGCGTCATGGACGCCTTCTCCATGGCGATCTCCATCAGCCTCCAGTACGGCGTGCCGCTGGAGACCTGGGTGGAGAAGTTCACCAACATGCGGTTCGAGCCGGCGGGCATGACCGACGACCCGGACATCCGCATGGCGAACTCCATGATGGACTACATCTTCCGCCGCCTGGCCCTGGACCACCTGCCGTACGAGACGCGGGCCGAGCTGGGCATCTTCTCCGCGGAGGAGCGCGCCGCCCAGGCGTCCGGCCAGGACCCGGCGACCCTGCGCACCGACGACGACGTCGACCCGGAGACGCTGGCCCAGTCCGTCCCGGTCGAGCGCCCGAAGCAGGAGAAGCCCGCCACGGCCATCGCCGAGGCCCACTCCTCGACCGAGCTGATCGAGAGCCACCAGGGCCGCACCGCCGACGCCCCGCTGTGCCTGACGTGCGGCACGAAGATGCGCCCGGCGGGCAGCTGCTACGTCTGCGAGGGCTGCGGCTCCACCAGCGGCTGCAGCTGATAACGGGCAAAGTTGCAACAAGCGCAACACTCCGCAGTGTTTGCGTAAGACAATCCCCCGCTGGTCACGGGGGTGGCAAGGGAAGTCAGCTCGCCACCCCCGTGACCTCTCGGCCCACGTCAGGCCGACCGTCGAAATGAGAGCAACAATGTTGCGTTTACTGCAACGTGATAACGAAGGATCGACTTATGTCCCCCCAGATTCAACACAGAGACCTCGCCGCCTTCGCAGATGACAGGGTCAACCTGAAGAAGACCGAGGTTGACGACCAGCGAGCCCAGGTCAATCGGCTTCGTGACCGGATCGAGGCGAAGATCGCCGCGTCGCCGGGATACGGCTTCGTCAAAGCGCTGCACGCCGGTTCGGTCGCAAAGGGCACGGCTCTACGCAGCGTCAACGATCGTGACCTTGCGGTCTACGTGAAAGCCGAACAAGCTCCGGAAGATACGCCAAAACTCGTCAACTGGGTCCGGGACCTGGTCATCGAGGCGTACCCGGCCCTGTCCGACGATCAGATCGTCGCCAACACCCACTGCGTGACCGTCACGTTCGCGGCCAGCAGGCTTGAAGTCGATGTTGTCCCGGTGCTCTACGAGGGTGAGCCGAACGACGTGGGCTATCTCGTTAGCAAGGACACCGGCGAGCGCCTGAAGACCAGCGTCCGCCAGCATCTGGACTTCATTCGCGGCCGCAAGAAGGATCACCCGAAGCACCTCGCGCAGCTCATCCGATTCACGAAGTGGTGGGCTCGGCAGCAGAAGAGGCGCGACGGCGAGTTCAAGTGCAAGAGCTTCATGCTCGAGCTGTTGTGGGTCCATCTGGCCGATGGCGGGTTGGTGCTCAACGACTATGTCGAAGCGCTTGAGCGGTTCTTCGCCTTCATCGTCAACGGTGGCCTCGACGAACAGATTGCCTTCACCGACTTCCATCCGGCGTCGGACCTGCCCGCCCGTGGAAGCGCGCCGATCCAGATCCTCGACCCGGTCAACTTCGACAACAACGTGGCCGAGCACTACGAGGCCCAGCACCGCGACCGGCTCGTCGCCGCGGCCCAGGAGGCGTTCGACGCAATCTCCACGGCCTACTACGAGCCGGCCAAGGGCCAGGCAGTCGAGCTGTGGCAGGACGTGTTTGGCACCAGCTTTAAGGGGGCGGCGTGAGTAGCTACACCTACGCCGAAAGCTTCACGCGCACCCACGCGCGTCGCCTCGCAGGTCGGGTCACCACAGATCTACGGCAAAGCCACGTCCTTTATGGCAGCCCGAGCAGCAGCAGACTCGCCGAGTACCGGTCCGAGCTCGAGGAACTCCTCGCGGACGGGTATGTGGACAAATATCAGTTCGGGTTCAAGCGGGATGGCATGGTCGTCTGGTCGCTGCGTTACACCGTCGGCCCAGACGGGGCGCTCACCGGCGGCGCGGGCGGTGTCCCCACCGGAGTAAGTGTCGCGCAGGCGAGTTGGTTCACCTTCTTGAGCTACTCATACACCTGGGACCTTCTTAGCGACTCTGCTAAGGCGGCCGTGAAGAAGAAGCTCCCCTTTGTTAGGGGCACAGGCTCATTGCCCAGCGATGCCCACGGCTACTGGGAGAAAGATCGGACCTACGCCGCCGGAGGCGTTGGGGTGCAGCGGGCGGTCTTCAGGAGCTGGTCGTGATCGAGGGCACCGAAGGGCTGTTTGCCCGCACCGAGGAGTTCCCGAATTCGTTGGCGCAGGCCAGATTGGTCGCGCTCGTGGGGCTCGATGATCTGATCGATCGCCTGGTGACAGACGCCGTCGCGCTGCTGGATCCTACCGTGATCCAGCAGTGGAGCAGGGCCATGCACGGTGAGATCATCCCCGCCATCAATGCCCTCGCGGACCGGACCCCGCTGCTCGTGTTCGCCGGCGACGTCGGGGTCGGCAAGACCGAGGTCGCCGAGGTGATTGGCCAGGCAATCGCGATCCGAACCGACACCGATGTGACTTTGTATCCGCTGAGTCTGACCGCGAGAGGGCGCGGGGCCGTTGGCGAGATGACGACGCTGTTGACCCGCGCGTTCGAGCGCATCACCGCAGATTTCGCCAGAGCACGGCGAAGCGACGGGACCGCTTCCAGCCTCGGCGTTCTGCTCGTCGACGAAGCTGATGCATTGGCCCAGTCCCGTGAACTTGCCCAGATGCATCATGAGGACCGCGCCGGGGTGAATGCCCTGCTACGCGGCATCGATGGGATGCGGATCGATCGGCTGCCCGTGCTCACGATCTTGTGTACGAACCGGATCGATGCGCTCGACCCGGCAGTGCAGCGTCGCGCGGCGACCGTCGAGGTGTTCGAGCGCCCCACCCATGCGCAGAGGGCCGCGTTGCTGACTCGGCTCCTTAGCGGGACCAAGTTGTCGCCAGCGGACATCGACGCCTTGGCCTCCGCCACCGGAGAGAACGCCGGCCGAACCTACAGTTACACCTACTCCGATCTGCGCCAACGTCTCGTGCCGGAGATCATCTTGGCCGCTTACCGTCAGGGAGTCGCGGTCGACTCAGTAATCGCACGAGATGTCCTGGCTCGGACGCTGCCGACCCGGCCGTTCGAGGCTGAGCGGAGATGACGACCGAGACCGCCCGCGCGGCCAGCGGGGCCCGCCTGCTGGGCGACGATGTCCAGCACCTCGTGGTCTGGTATCACGTGTTGCGCACGCAGCGGGCCGACTCCACGATCACCGAGCTAGCCGTCGAGGCTAGCCAAGCAGGGAACGTCGATGATCTGACGTTGCGTCGCACCGCAGGGCCAGATGAATACTGGCAGGTCAAGGCATCTGTCGACGCCACTAGTCCACTTACAGAAGTATGGCTGTTCGAACGTCCGAAGGGCCGACCAAGCCTCCTGCAACGGCTTTACGCGAGTTGGGTGACGCTCCGTCCCCGACACGCGCAGCTCCCGAAAGTGGTTCTAGCCACCACGAAGGCGATCGACCCCACTGACATGGTGCTCGGAGCGCGCGCGACAACGGACGCGCACATCGTCGAGACCCTGCGACAGGGGACGGGTCCACTCGCCGTGGCGCGGAGACGCTGGGCGGATCACCTCGCGGTCGATGAGGCCGAACTGCTCGAGTTCCTCGAATGCCTCGAAATCCGCCATGCCCTGTCCGAGAAGGAGTGGAGAGAGAAAGTTCAAGATGCTGCTGCGGGAGCTCGCGTCCGTGCCGATAACGACGGAGCGGCGGTCGGCGTCCAACAGGTGCGCGACTGGGTCAAAGCGCCGCGGCAGATCTTTACTCCGGCACAGCTTACAGGGATCATCGATGGGTTGAAGCTGCGTATCACAGCCGGACGCCCGTTGTTCGTTGCCCAGGCGCTGGAGCGCAATCCCCGAGGGGAGACTGCTGTATATTCCGTTGACTGGACCGATCTGTTCGAAGGCGATGACCCGCGCGAACGCAGAGCGTTCACTGATCCGGTGGCCGCCCGCGAGCGGATTGCCGCCGATCTCGCCATAGCGCGGCGACGACTCCGGGCAACTGGCATTAGCGATTTCGAGGTCGACGGGCCGATGCGCCTCCCCTTGTGGTTCGCTATCGGCGCTCACTTCTGCAGCACCGCTGGCTTCACCGTCAGTGCCCAGGCCCGCGACGGTATCTGGCTCTCCAGCGTTGCCCCGAGCGGCCAGAGAGATTTGCAGATCTACCTCCCCGACCACGAGCCCACCGACCCACGTGGCCGCCCCTGGGCGGTGAGCGTCAGCTTCGCTACCGACATCTTGGAGGACGTCGAGGAATACCTATCGGAGATGCATCCGAACGCCTATCACATCAGAGCGAGGCTGCCGACGCCCGGACGCGCGGCACTTGCCGGTCTCTCGCACGCCCAAGCGGTGATCTTCCAGCTCCGAGATGAACTGCGGGCACTCAGGCAGCGTCTCCGCCCCTCCGAACTGCATCTCTTTATGGCGATGCCCGGCGCCTGCGCACTGCTGCTTGGTCATGCGTGGGACCGGATGCCTGCCACCTGGACTTACTGGGACATGGGGGAACCGGGTCGGTACGTCCCCGCGTTGCAGGTGCGGAACTGAGTGGTCCTAGTAGGTGCCCATGAACTGACCGTCCGATCTTCGGAAGGCGGTTGCGTACGCACCCTGAACGCCTCAACAATGTTGCATCCGATGCAATGGAGGCGTCCGTGGCCCATGCTGCCGATCTACCTGGCGCTGCCCACTAGGAACTCGTCGAGGGAGTCGTCCACCTTGACCCGAAACCTGCAGTGCTGGAGGCGATGCTGGCCGGATGGGTGCGGCAGCAGCAGACCCGGTTCCTGAACGAGAAGGCCACGATCCGGCCGCGAGTCGCGCTGGTACGGCGGCTACTGGAGTTCACCAACAGCTATTCGTGGGAGTGGCAGCCGGCCGACGGCGAGGCCTTCATCGCCCACCTGCGGTCCTCGAATCGCGCCCGCAAGCCGATCGGCATGTCGACAGGGCGCGGATACGAGACGACGCTTGCTTTGTTCATGGAGTACCTCACCGATCGACGTTACGGCTGGCCAGAGGAGTGCCAGCGCCAGTTCGGTCAGTTTCCGCAGCAGATCTTCACCGAGAACAACCGGGTCCAGCACGTCGTCGACTACGAAGGACGCCCTGAGCGTCGTCCTCTCACCTATGACGAGGTGCAGGAGCTGTTCGACGCCATTGATGGGCGGGTGGAAGAGGCTCGATCGCACGGCCGCAAGGGAGCTTTGACCGCGATGCGGGATGCAGCCATGCTCAAAACCGTCTACGCCTACGGGCTGCGCCGCAACGAAACTCGGATGCTCGACCTACCGGACCTGCGACGGGCACCGAAGATGCCCCAGCTTGGACAGTACGGTGCTCTGCTTGTCCGCTACGGGAAAGCGTCCAAAGGTAGCCCACCCAAGCGTCGCACTACCCTCACCGTCCCCGAGATGGACTGGATCGTCGATGTGCTTGACCACTGGATCATTGAGGTTCGACCGCAGTTCTCACCCGGCAAGCTGCCTGCGCTGTTTGTCACCGAGAGGTCTGGCCGCGTTTCACTCCGGGGTCTTAACACTGCCTTCGTTCAGGCGAGAGAAGCGGCTGGGTTGGCGAGCGAGCTCGACCTACACTCGCTGCGCCATAGCTATGTGACCCACCTCATCGAGTTCGACTACCCGGAAAAGTTCGTGTCCTTGCAGGTTGGCCACGACTACGCGAGCACAACCGCAATCTATACCGGGGTCTCGGACGACTACCGAAACCGCCTAGTGCAGCGAGCGCTACGGGACCGTGAACCGAGCCTTTGGGAGGGCAAATGATCAAGAAGATGGGCATCCGCTGGAACCTCCGCAAGCTCATGGCCACCAGAGACATGTTCCAGACAACAGACCTGGTCGCCCCGTTGGCCGAACGCGGCGTCCACCTGTCTCGCGAGCAGGTGTTCCGGCTGGTGACCCAGCTGCCCCAACGGCTGTCGATGGACACCCTCGCTGCTCTATGCGGCATCCTGGAATGCACCCCAAACGACCTGATCGAGGTCGAGGTCGTCAATGCCCAAGTTCGCAAGACTGCGGGTGGCGACCTTCCAGCACCGCCCAAGGCGCGCCGCACCAAGATTCGTCGGCCGGGGGAGTCGTGACGCGCCCGCAGCCCCCGTTCTCTCGCGCGCTCCTGAACAAGACAGCAGATCTTCTTGCTCGTGCAGCCCCCGAGCCCGACCAGGAACTCGCTCGTAATGTTCTATTGCAGGCCGCCGGGACCAACCAGTCTCTGAGCCAGGTGCGGGACTACTTGACACGACATCCTGATGGATTGCGAGAGCCCCATTCAGAGGCGCCATTGGCAGTGACGCGGCTAGCACAGGTGCTTCTGGCGCTCGGGTACGACGTTCGTGAGCCTCAATGCCTCGACTGTGGACGCGTTATCAACCGCCCGCACAAGGTCCCTGGCGGCCGCCTATGTCGCCGCTGCTACCGACAGCGAACAAGTAAGGCCTGTTGCCGTTGCGGAAACATCCGACCGGTCCAACTCCGCTTGCCCGAAGGAGGCCTTTGCAGCAAGTGCTATAGCCGTGAACGTCAAGACAAGTGCTCAAGCTGTGGACGCGTGGCACGGATCTGCGCCCGTCGAGAGGACGGGGCTCCGTTGTGTCAGACCTGTCGGCCCGGCCAACGGGTCGGTCCGTGCGCAATCTGTGGTCGGCACCGCAAGACACCTTGCCGCGGTGAAGATGGCTGGATTTGCATCAATTGCTACAGCCTCCACTACCAGCCGCGTCGTCTGTGCGGAAACTGCGGCCGCGTCAGACCAATCTCAATAGCGGCGACCCGCGATCACCCCGACCTATGTGTCAACTGCAATGACGGCCCAATTCGAATCTGCTCGGTCTGCGGTCGTGAACGGCCCTGCCGCGGCGGAGACCGGGGACAGCCACGATGCAAGTCATGCCAGCCACGCTCCAAGCGCCTCTGCGCTGGATGCGGGCGAGTTGGGATCATCCAAGCAAACTGGCCCATGGGTCCGGTCTGCGACAAGTGTTACCACAGAATTCGTGGCACGGCGTCGCCCTGCCCAAACTGTGGGCAGAGCCAACCGCTCGTCGCCTGCACCGCTGACGGCGTGCTCATCTGCGGGCCATGCGTGGGCGTCACGGTCAACTACTCCTGCAGCAGCTGCGGAGTCACTGAACTACTGATCTGGCTTAGGCGCCAGAACAGGCAACTAGCCGACCTCCGACAGAACGACGTCGAGGAATGGCTCTCGCTCAATACTGGAAGACGACGTTTCCTGATCGATGGCTTCCTTAAATGGGCGAACAGCCACGGCCTCGTGCCCAGCATGACCGTGGCACATCCTCCACGCGTCGAGCCCGCCCACTTCATAGACGAAGATGACCGCTGGCGTGAGTTCCGGCGCTGTCTTGAAGACGACCACATGCCACTAACCACACGAGTCGCTGGCGCTCTGATCTTTCTCTACGGGATCCCTCCCAGTCGGATGGTCACACTCCGTCGCGAACACATCGAACAAGAGGGAACCGAGGCTTTCCTCGTTGTCGGTGACGGGCGCCTTCCTCTGCCACCCAAACTCGCAGGTCTGGTCATCGAACTTCGCGATGCTGCACACAATCCGTCGGTGCTCGGTCGAGCCTGCACTGACGGAGGCTGGCTCTTCCATGGACAAGCTCCGGGCCGACCACTCAGCGTTTCCGCCCTCCGGCGACGTCTGAACGAGGCCGGCATCCGCAACAAGCGTGCGGTTCGCAACACCGCGCTCATGGCACTCGTTACCGACCTCCCAGTACCGATCGTCGCCGATCTCCTCGGCATCCATATCGAGACAGCTGCCCGCTGGTCGAAGTATGCGAAGCGTGAATGGATCGACTACCTCACCGCCCGCGCCGAAGATCAGAAGGCGGTCCAGGCTCTGAGGGGGAATCCCGCACTCTCGAGATAAGTGCTCTGCCCCAGCATAACGAGTGATACCCCGAGTATCTCAACGCGTTCACGCAATGCACTGAACGATGGCCGTATGGTGGCGAGAAAATTTTCTCGCCACCATACGAACCTTGCTAAAATCGACGGCTCGCAATGTGCTATTCGGATAGCTTTTTTCGTGTTTCAGGTGGCCAATCTGATGGTAGAGCTTGAATTAGTCGCTTCTTGGTAAGGTCTGCGACGGCGGCTTTGACCACCTGGTTAGCGCCGGCAGCGATCGGATCAAGGCAGCACTTCGATACGGTCTTGTGGCGCTCGGGCGCCTTACACATCAGTATGGCCAGTGTCCGTACGGGCCAGATTATGTGGTCTATCTGGTTGAGCTGAGGGAATAGCAGGGCGTGTGGTATTGCGGCCCAAGCTGCGTCGACGGCAAGGCTGACGGTGTCATCTTCGATCAGGGTGCTTGCATTTGAGGCGAGCATGACCTCCTTGAGCTGATCGCGGACCTGATTGCGCCATCCTCGTATCTGATCAAGTACACATGCAAGGGATCCGAGCAGTTCGCACCAGAAGTGATTTAACGAAGCGGTCTTGAAATTTTTCAGTTCATTGGCGCCGAGTGAGCCTCGCAGATCTTCGATAGCACCGTCGGCGAGCGTGTCTCCGATGGCCTGGATCCGATCGGTAATCTCCTTGTCCTCTGCAAGCCAGTCGACCAGATCGGCTGCGGCGGTATCGATCGCTGCCGCCTTCATGGCAAAGGTAGGCTTCTTGTTTTCTCGTCCTCGGCTTTCCGCTGCCCAGGCAGTGTCTGCCTTTCGGTGAAGCTCCTTCCGCCCTTCGTCTGATGGTGCATACGACAGTCGGAGCCTGTAGGGCCATCCGTGTTGGAGGCCTCCGCAATTAATGCACAGGCACTTGTGCTGTTGTGCCTTTTCGCAATCAACTGGATGTTGAGGATGTCCGAAATTGGCTGGGTGTGACATCCGTGGCCTCTCGATGGCGGCAGGTCATTTGGGTGGTGCGGCATAACGTCCCCCTTTTTGTTTGATACGTCAACTGTCGTTAACGGCGGGTGGCATGGAACTATCACGGAAAGGGAAAGCTTGTTTGCCGAATTGGCGAGACGCCCGTGGTATCAGATGATGCTCGCGATGCTGATGAGTTTGAAGTGCTCTTTTTGGCCGTGGCGAGCCCGCGCAGGTGCTCTCCGGTTCGGAGGCTTCGATTAACCGCTGTCCCAAACAGGCCAAAGTTCGGGTCGGCGGAGGAGGCCCAAGCGGTCCCCAGGCGGTGGGGCCCGGCAGTCACTTCGGAGGTCCTCGTCAGTAGGCTCCCTGAGGAATACTGCACCTCGGGAATAAGTGCACTGCCCCAGTAGAACGGGCAGTTTCGTTACTAAGAAGTTATTGTCTTTATTTGCTCAGGGCGATCAAAAACTAAGGAGTGAACCGACCGAAGTCGGTTCACTCCTTAGTTTTTGATCTGCGAATTCTCGTTGTCTCTATGGCGGAGATGATGGCGGAAGTCATAGCTACAGATGCCGCACTCCGTATCTCCGGCAAGGCGCCTTAGCCTCCAGGCGAGTCTTGGATGTTCGTCTCTCAAGGCTGCTTCGTGCGCCAGAGGTCCTTGGGATTATGGAACGCAGGATGGTGGCGAAACCCTATAATCGGGAGCGCGTCGACGGGTTTCGCACCGGGGGTGGAAATGGACGATCTTGAACTGCGCAGAGTCGACCGAGGGCTGCGAGGTCTGTTCGAGGGGACCGACTTGGAGTGGGTTCTGAACGAGGTGGACGAGGCCATCGCAGACGGTGTCTCCGAGGAGCGAATCCTCCAGCGCCGAAGGGGTAAGGGGCGCCAGAGGCGGGAGGGGCGCGAGGACTTTCGGGCGGCAGCGTCGGAGGATTACACCATCGCTCGTGCCGAAGGCGGCGAGCGGGAGGCGTCCAGACGGGGCGGGACCCTCGTGATTACGACCCGGCCCATGACCCTCCGGGAGAGGGTGCTCCTTCTTCTCGACGCCGTTCGTCGGGTGGTCATAGAACTACCGGAGATTGAGGCGGAAACGTTGGCGGCACTGCGGCCCGCAACGACCGACGAGGGGCTCCGGCTGATCGCGGAGACCGTTGTCTTTGAACCGGAGGAGGGTCTGCAGGGGCGGCGAAGCGATCGGCGCACTACGCTCACCGAACGGATCTCCCGGGAGAGAAGAGAGGCTGCCTCAGCGCTTTTCGCCCGGGTCCGTGAGGAGGTCTGAAGTGAGCGATGTTGACGATCTTCTGAACGAGATTCGGGGGCTGATCGGAGCCGTCTCCTATCATTCCGCGTCCACTCCGTCCGACGTCTACGAAGGATACGTCTTCGCTCTTATCGTCAGTACCGCGAGCGAGAATGGAGCGGCTATCACGTACGAGGATGTCCACGGAACGAAGGCATTTGGTAAGCTTTTCAGGACGAGCCCTGGGCAGCTCTACAGCACTAACAAGCCCTATACGCACGCCCTGATCGAGTTTCCCGGAGCGCCGGCTCTTGAGGTTCATCTCGGTGTCTACGTGCAGGGCACGTCCGGGGTTCTCCACGAATGCGACGTCCTAGTACTACCAGCGGAAGAAGCGGCGATCAGCAGGGCACAGAAGATCGTTCCTCGCGGTAGCCAATGCGTTCTGGTCGTCGAGTGCAAGTATTATCTCACCAGGCCGGTGGGCGTTGGCATGGCGCGGAACTTCGAAGGGCTGAGGGCCGACGTCAGGACCCAGGACGAGCTATTCGTGTCGAACACCGGCTCGCCCAACCTAGTGCGCTACCTCGACGCCCGGAACCGGGAGTACGAACGTAATGTCGTTCCCGGATCACGTCAGGCCAGCTATCTACAGGCGGCCATCCGCAACGCCTTCAAGGGCTACATGAGCAAGCACTCTCCGTCGACGCTCATCTGAGCAGCCGTCTCTGCTCCCCGTTCGGGGGCGCCGGCGCCAACAAGTCTCTCGCCCGGCTCACTCATGGCTGGGGAATACTGCAGCCTCAGAATAAGTGCACTGCGCCAGTGCTCACCGGCGTGATCCGGTCTGACCGGAACTCGCCGCGTCGGTGACGGTGTTGTGTCGGCAAGGGGCTCGGCTTTGACGGCCGGGCCCCTTCGCCGTTGACCCGCACCAGACGATGGCTGTGGGGGCGAAGCCGGTCAGAGCGGTTCGTGGGGACGCCTCAGCCGTGCGGCGACGGCCACGACGGGCCACAGGCGGGTGGCCGCGTTCCGCGCCAGGATCCCGTGCCGTGTCGCGGGGACGAGGAACCCCGAAGCCGGTCGGATGTTCCGTACGCCGGGGTCTGTCAGCCGTCGGTGGGCGGTCTCGTAGCGGGCGAAGGCGGCGCGGGGGTCGTCCCCGCCGTCGGCCAGTTCCCGCGCCAGGGTGAACGCCCCCGCCATGGCCAGGGTGGAGCCGTTCCCGAACAGTGACACGCAGGACGCGGCGTCGCCGAGGAGCGCGACCCGGCCGTCCCACCAGCGCGGAAGGTCCACCTGGCTGACCGCGTCGAAGTAGAGGTCTTCGGCGGCGCGCACGTGTCGCAGCAGTTCGGGCGCCCGCCAGGACACGTCCGCGAAGGCCTTGGTCAGCAGCCGCTTGTGCTGCTCGGTGTCGCGGTGGTCGAAGCCGGGCTCGGCGGGGCCGCGGTAGAGGAAGAACGCGCCGTGCGGACGGGGGCCGACCGCGACGGCCTTGCCCGGCGTGTTGTGCATGATCACGTCGCTGCCGGGTCCGGCGCGTCCGGCCAGCGGCATTGTCGCGACATACATCCCCCGATGGCGAACGAACCGGCCTTCCGCGCCGAACGCCAGCCGGCGCGTCACCGAATGCAGGCCGTCGGCCCCGACCACCAGGTCGAAACGGCGCGGCTCGGCGCGCTCGAAGGTGACCTCGACCCCGTGCGGGTCCTGGTCGAGGGCCGTGACGGAGTCATCGATGAGGAACTCGGCGTGGTCGCGACTCGCCTCGAACAGGATCGACGCGAGGTCGCCGCGTGGCAATTCGAACTCGCCCGCCCGCTGTATCGCGCGCATGTCCATCCGGCCGGTGTGCCGGCCCGCCGCGTCGACGAAACGGAGTCCGGTCGTGCCGGTGGCGGCCTCCCTCAGCCGAGGCAGCACCCCCATCTGCTCGGCGACACGCACGGCAGGACCTCTGACGTCCACCGGGTTCCCGGCGGAACGCGGCGTCCCGGCACGTTCGACGACGGTGACACCGAAACCGTGACGCGCCAGCCAGTAGGCCAGCGTCGGCCCTCCCACGCCGGCCCCGGAGATCAGTACTGACGGTCTGTTCACCACGCCTCCCGCTCAGGGATTAACCGGAAGAAAATCCTCCGGTTACGACGCACGGTAGCCTAACCGGAGGAAAATCGTCCAATTGTTCGGTGAGGTTCGCGAGTGGAGAACTCCCAGGAGGCGACCGGCCTGCGCGCCGACGCACGCCGGAACCGGGATCTGATCGTCGCGGCGGCCCAGGCGCTGATCGTGGAGCAGGGCGTCGACGTGCCGCTGGAAGAGGTGGCGCGCCGGGCGGGCGTCGGCATCGGCACGCTGTACCGCCGTTTCCCCGACCGGGACGCGTTGCTCCGCGCCGTCGGTGAGGACAGCCTTCACCGCCTGGTGGACCTCGCGGAGGCCGCCTGGCGAGAGGAGCCCGACGCCTGGCACGCGCTGTGCCGCTTCCTGCGCGCCTGCACCGGCCTGAGGCTGGGCACCCTGTCCGCCAAGCTCGAACCGCACCTGCACCAGCGACTCAGGGCCGGCCGTGATCTGCACGAGATGCGGCAACGGGTGATCGCCGTCGTCCTTCAGATGGTCGAACAGGCACAGGCGGATGGCGCGCTACGCGGCGACATCGGCCCCGGAGACATCGCCATGCTCATGACCCTGCACGTCTACACGCCACCGAGCATGCCCGACGAGCCAGCCATGGCCCGCGTAATGGAGATCGTGCTGGAGGGGCTGAGCGCCGTTCCGGGAACGCCTCTTCCGCTCACCGAAGGCGACCTGCGCCGCTACACGGCCGTGGAAGAACCTCCCACCGCCCCGAGGCGGGAGCCGAGATGAGGCGGATCGACTACGACACGGAGCAGTACCAGGACTACGCGCGTGGCCGTGCGCTGGACCAGCGGCAGCTGCGGACATGGCTCAGTGCCTTCGCGGCGGTGCTGCCCGAGCGGCGTCCGCTGACGGGGCTGGACGTCGGCTCGGGGACCGGCAGGTTCACCCCCGCGCTCGCGCGAGCGTTCGGTCCGGTCACCGGCGTCGAGCCGTCGGTCCGCATGCGCGAGACGGCGCAGGCGCAGGCCCGGCATCCCGAGGTGCGGTATCTGGCCGGCTCTGCCGAGGACCTGCCGGTGCCGTCCGGCAGCGCCGACTACGCCCTGATGTTCCTGTCCTGGCACCACGTCCAGGACAAGCCACGGGCGGTTCGGGAGCTGGCCAGGGTGGTCGGGCCCGGCGGGCGGCTGCTTCTGCGCGCGAACTTCAGCGACCATCATCCCCGGCCGTGGTGGCTGGAGTACTTCCCCCGCGGCTTCGCGGCGGACGCGGCGCTGTTCCAGCCGCTGCACGAGGTCATCGAGATGTTCACCTCGTCCGGCTGGCGCGTCGCGAGCTTCGGCACGGTGACCGAGCCGTCCTCCGGCACCCGCGGTGACATGCTCGAACGGCTGCGCCTGCGGACGCTCTCGTTCTTCGCTCAGCTCAGTCCCGACGAGCTGGAGACCGGGTTCCGCCGCCTGGAGCAGGCCGTCGCCGCGGATCCCGGCGCGCCGGCACCGGTGTTCGCCGAGCCGCTGCTCACGCTCGAACGGCACGGTTAGCTGTACTGTCCAGGCAGGTTGGTTGAGGTTGTGTGGCGGCACGGTGTGAATGTGGGTGATTGGTGAAGGCCTGCGGTTGTGGAGTGGGACTGCCTGGGAACCGTTCCATCGGCCAGGGGGCCTTGGTGTCCCGCGCTACGCTGCCTTGACTCCTGGTGGGTGTCTTCGGCTGGCGTGTTTGATCGTCGATGATGGATGGTCCATCGCGAGGGCGGCTGAGCGGTATGGGGCGCTGTGGCCGACCGCTAGGCGCTGGGCCGGGCGTTAGCGTGGGTAGGGCGCCGTCGGGATGTCCGATCGGTCGTCGCGGCCGGATCACAGCTCGGCCGGGCGCCGCAGTCGGTGGTGCGCAAGATCGTGTATGTGCGGTTGAGGCAGCGGCTGGGGCCGGTGCAGATCGCGGGATGTTCGGGCGTGTCGGCCTGGACGGTGCACGCTGTGCTGCGGCGGTGCGGGCTCAACCGGTTGTCCCCCATCGACCGGGGCAGCGGGGGAGCCGATCCGCCGCTATGGACACGATCATCCGGGTGCGATGCCGCATGTGGATGTGAAGAACTCCGGCAACATCCCCGGATGGCGGCGGCCGGCGCTATGCCGGCCGCGTCCAGGGCGAACGCAACCATGAGGCCACCACCAACCGCACCGGGGCCCGCAATACCCGATACGAACCGCGCCTGGGCACCGCGTTCGTCCACACCGTCATCGATGACCATTCCCCCGTCGCCTACGCCGAGATCCGCGACGACGAAAGACGCGATCGAGGTCCTCCGCAACGCGGTGGCCTGGTACACCGCCGCGGCGTGAGGGCCGAACGCGTGCTGTCCGACAACGGCCCGGCCTACCGGCACCAAGCCCGCACCGAGCTCGGTATCACCCCGAAAAAGACCCTCTCTATCGGCCCCAGACCAACGGGAAGGCCGAACGCTTACACCGCACCCTGGCCGACGGCCAGGCACTCGGCCGCTTCTACCGCTCAGAACACGCACGCCGCAAAGCCCTCCCGGCCTGGCGCCACTTCTACAACCACCACCGGCCTCACACCACAACCGACGGCAAACCATCCGCCACCCGCTCGACCAACCTCCCCGGACAGCACACCTGGCGCCAGTGGACGTGAGCCGGGCGGGACGGTGTCGGCGCATGGTCGGGTGATCACCCGTCCGGGGGAGGGGACCGCGGAGACGTCCCCCGCCGGTGGGATCCGTGTGTGGACGGGCGGCGGAAGGATCGCCGGTGTCCACGAGGCGCGGGGAGGCGGGATCCCAATGACGCAGGTGCCATCCGAGCCGGAGGCCAGGGCCATCGGCGTGCGGTGGAGCGTCGTGCGCAGGGTGGCGGGTTATTCGGCCGCGCTGACCATGTCGCTTTATCTGCTGGTCAAGGTCATCTGGGTCACCGCGGCGCTGGCCGGGTACGGGCCACCGGACGTCGGGACCGCCGGCTGGGTCGGGCTGAACACGGTCACCGTGGGGATGTCCGCGGTCGGGGTCGTACTGGGACTCGCGCTGGCTCAGCGGTGGGGGCGGCGGCTGCCCGCGCTTCCCGTGGTCTTCTTCTCCTGGGTGGCGGCCGGCTTTCTGGTGCCGATGCTCCCGTACATGATGATCACGGGGGTCCTCGACGTGGTCGGCGGCGACCGGGACGGTGGCCACGCCGGTCATTCGGCGTCCGCGGCCGGGTGGGAGACGGTCTTCATCAGCATCGGCTTCGCCGGGATGGCGGTGGGGCTCGCCGTGGCCCTTCCGATCTACCTGAGGGAGAGATGGCCGAGCCGTTTCCTGGGCCGGATCGGCGAGCGCCGGCCCCGCTTCCCGTGGCCGGCCCGTACGGCGATGCTCGCGGCCGTGGCGCTGGGACTGCTCTGGCTGTACTGGGGGTTCGGCGGGACGATCGGCCTGGACTCCGCCCATCGCGGTCATGGGGACCTGAACGGGCGGCTGCTGACCGGCAACGCGGGACTGTGGGCGCTGATCGGCGGCTGTAGCCTCCTGGCGCTCGTCCGTGGCCGCCCCGCGCGGCTGCCGATGTGGGTCCCGATGACGCTGGTGTTCGCGGCCTCCGGCTCGCTGTTCGCCTGGAGCTGCTGGAAGCTTCCCCTGGCCGTCATCCGCCCCGGGGGCTACGTGATGGCCGAACACCCCGTTGTCGCGGTGATCGAGCATGCCGTGAGCATCGGTACGGGCCTGGTCCTCCTGGCCACCGCTCTCGGCCTGAGGTTCCCGCGGGCGGACGGCGCACCGTCGTCTCCATGAGTACCGACCGCCGGGCCGCTGCCGACGCGCACCGGCCAGGAGCTTCCGGCACCGACGTTCGCCGATGCCCGGGGAACGCTCTCATCCTCCTGCCGGTACGACCTCGACGGTCCACGTTGCGCCGTGCTCGGTGAGGAAGTCGAGGAAGCCGGTCGCGTCGTACGCCTGGGCGGGGGCCAGCACGCCGGGCTCGGCTCCGTCGACGACGAGCCGGCGTGCGCTCTCGACCGCGATGACCGCGGTGGAGCCGTACGTGTCCGGACCCGACACCACGCCGCGGGCCGACCGCCCGTCGTGGCCGGTGGCGTCGGCGATGATGGTCCACCGCCCGGCACGGCGGTTCTCCTCGGACGGCCCGTCGGGCACGCCGTCCACGATTTCGGGAGTGACCGTGGAGAAGGCGGCCACCAGCTCCGTCCTGACCACCCCCTCGACGTGCCGAGCACGTACGTGGCGGGGGACGGTGACGACACCGGGCAGGGGGAATCGTGCGGCCGGAACCGGTTCCGGATCGCCGGGGAAGGCGACCGACGTGCTCCGGGCCGCGGCGTCCGGGAGCCAGTCGCCGTCGCGATAGGTGAGGCCGCCGCCGGTGAACGTGTCGATGTTCGCGAGCGCCGAGCGCAGGGTGCCGCGCGACGGCGTGGCACCGCTGCGCGCCAGGTCCAGGGCGATGACGAGGTCGGTGACCGGCTCGACCCGCCGGGCCGCGAGGTGCGCGATCAGGTCGCTGGGCAGCCCGTCGTCGTTCACACCGGGCACCACGGTCACCCCGGCGTTCGCGGCCTCGGACGCGAACGTGTCGTGGACCCGCTTCAGGTAGAGCTGTTCGCCCGCGATGTCCACGTAGTGGCAACCGGCCCCGATCGCGGCGCGCACCACCGCCTCACCGGATCCGCGGAACGGGCCCGCGCAGTTGATCACCGCGTCGCAGCCCTCGAACGCGCGGGCGAGCGCGGTGGTGTCCTCGACACCCGCGGCGCGCGCCTCGGCCCGGTGCGCGTCCACCTCGGCCGCCGCCTTGCGGAGGCGTTCGAGGCTGCGCCCTGCCAGTACGGTATCGATGCCCCGCCGGGCCAGCTCGGCGACGACGAGCCGCCCCGTATAGCCGTTCGCCCCGTAGACGGCGATCTTCATATGAATGGCTCCTCGTGTTCGGATGAGCCAACGCTATGAGCTCAGCGCGAGACGACCAATGCGCGAGAATGCCGAGAAGATACGCAGACGTCTCGCCGATCCGGAACGGCGATACGTTGGCGACCATGGACGTGCTCAGTGACGCGATCACCGCGATGCGGTCGGGACGGCCGCATTCGGCACGTACCGGGAGGCGGGGCCGGTGGGCCGTACGCCACTCGTCGTTCGCGGGAGCGGGCTTTCACGTGGTCCTGCGGGGAACGTGCCGGCTGACCGGCGACGGCTCGCCGATCGTGCTGGGTACGGGCGACGCGGTGTTCCTGCCGCACGGAAGCGCCCACGGGCTCGCCGACGGCTTCTCCGATCCGCCGGCCGACCCTCCGGTCACCTCGCTGGCCGAGGTCGAGGACCAGGTCTCGCCCGGCGGCCACGACGAGTCCGTCGTGATGCTCTGCGGCGCGTACCTGATCGACCGGACCCGCCGCCATCCTCTGCTGGACGAGCTTCCAGAGATCATCCACCTGCCGGCCCGCGTCGGGCGTCATCCGTCGTTGCGCGCCGCGATCGACCTGCTCGGAGCCGAACTCGAACGGCGCCGCCCGGGAGTGGACGCCGTTCTGCCGTCGCTGCTCGACGCGCTGCTGGTCTACATGGTGCGCGGCTGGCTCGACGAGCAGCCGGACGAACACCCGGCGACGGGCTGGACCGCGGCGCTACGCGATCCCCGCATCGTGGCGGCGCTGAACGGCATCCACGACGATCCGGCCCGGCCGTGGACGGTCGAGGAACTCGGGACCCGGGCGGGGATGTCCCGCGCGGCCTTCTCCCGGCGGTTCACCGCGTTGGTCGGCAGGCCGCCCCTGGGCTACCTGACCTGGTGGCGGATGACCGTGGCCGCCGGTCTCCTGCGCGACTCCGACCTGCCACTGAGCGCGGTGGCGGCGCGGGTCGGCTACGGATCGGAGTACGCGTTCGCCAACGCCTTCAAGCGAGCGTTCGGCGTCGCCCCCGGCCGGTACCGGCGGCAGTGAGACCTCCGACGACGCGACGGGCCTGAAAATGGCGTGCGGTGGTGCTACCTGCGACTCGATACTTGGGCCCCGTACGACCGGTCGTCGTCCACCCATCGAACGCAGAAAGGATCAAACTCATGGCCACCAGGACTCGTCTGGATCTGGCCGCGATCCGCAACATCGGGATCATGGCCCACATCGATGCGGGCAAGACGACGACCACCGAGCGGATCCTGTACTACACCGGCGTCGCGTACCGGATCGGCGAGGTCCACGACGGCGACACGTTGATGGACCACACCGAACAGGAGCGCGAACACGGCATCACGATCACGTCCGCGGCGACCACGTGTCAGTGGACGGTCGACGGCGCCGACCACACCGTCACCATCATCGACACTCCGGGGCACGTCGACTTCACCGTCGAGGTGGAGCGCTGCCTGCGGGTGCTCGACGGCGCCGTGGCGGTGTTCGACGGGGTCGCGGGCGTGGAGCCGCAGTCCGAGACGGTCTGGCACCAGGCCGACCGGTACGGCGTTCCGCGGATCTGCTTCGTCAACAAGCTCGACCGTGCGGGAGCCGACTTCCACGCCTGCGTCGACATGATCGTCGACCGGCTCGGGGCGGTACCCCTGGTCGTGCAGCTGCCGATCGGGACCGAGGCCGGCTTCACGGGCGTCGTCGACCTGGTCCGGATGCGGGCCTGCGTCTGGCACGCCGAGGCGCGCCTCGGTGAGGCGTACGAGGTCACCGGCATCCCGGCCGCGTACGCCGAGGCCGCCCGGGAGTGGCGCGACCGGCTGCTGGAGACGGTCGCCGAGCACGACGAGGAGATGATGCGGCTGTACGCCGAGGGGCGGGAGCCGTCCGAGGAGCGCCTGTACGCGGCGATCCGGCGGGTCACCATCGCCTCCGGCACGTCGGCGGGCGTCACGGTCACGCCGGTGCTCTGCGGCACCGCGTTCAAGAACAAGGGCGTCCAGCCCCTGCTCGACGCGGTCGTGCGCTATCTGCCGTCACCGCTCGACGTCGAGGTCCTCGACGACGAGCGCGGCGAGCGGATCGCGCCGTCCGACGACGAGCCGCCGGCCGCCCTGGCGTTCAAGATCGTGACCGACCGGCACCTCGGCGCGCTGGCGTTCGCCCGGATCTACTCCGGCCGGCTGGAACCGGGCGCGACGGTGCTCAACTCCGTCAGCGGCCAGAAGGAGCGGATCGGCAGGATCTTCCGGATGAACGGGGCCAGGCGGCAGGAGCTGGACTCGGCGGGCGCCGGCGACATCGTCGTCCTGATGGGGCTGAAGGGCACCACGACCGGCGACACGCTGTGCGACGACCGGCGCCCGGTGGTCCTGGAGTCCATGGACCTGCCGGAACCCGTCATCGAGGCGGCCGTACGCCCCAGGTCCAGGGCGGATGAGGACAGGCTGCTGCCGGCGCTCCAACGGCTCGCCGCGGAGGACCCGTCCTTCGCGGTGCGTACCGACCGGGAGACCGGCCAGACCGTCATCGGCGGGATGGGCGAGTTGCACCTGTCGATCCTCGTCGACCGGATGGAACGGGAGCTCGGGGTGAGCGCCGACCTCGGCCGGCCGCGGGTCGCCTACCGGGAGACCATCCGCCGACCGGTCGCGCAGGTCGGCTACACGCATCGGAAACAGACAGGAGGCAGGGGACAGTTCGCCAAGGTGCAGATCTCGATCGAACCGATCGCGGACGGCTATGAGTTCGTGAACAAGGTCACCGGAGGCCGCATCCCGAAGGAGTTCATCCCGTCGGTGGACGCCGGCTGCCAGGACGCGATGCACACCGGCATCGTGGCCGGGCACGAGATGACGGGCGTACGCGTCATTCTTCTCGACGGCGCCTTCCACGAGCAGGACTCCTCCGAGCTGGCGTTCCGGCAGGCCGGGTACCAGGCGTTCCGCGAGGCCGCCCGCCAGGCGGCACCCGTGCTCCTAGAACCGGTGATGGAGGTCGAGGTCATCACGCCCGACGGCGCGATGGGGGAGGTCATCGGCGACCTGAACGCACGCCGCGGCCACGTCCAGGCCATGGACGAGCGGGCCGGCGCCCGCCTCATCCGGGCCCTGGTGCCGCTGTCGGAGATGTTCGGTTACGTCAGTGATCTGCGGAGCCGGACCTCGGGCCGGGGGAGCCACTCGATGCAGTTCGACTCCTACGCCGAGGTCCCGCGCGGCCTGACCGAGTCCATCGTCGCCAAGGCGTGACCAGGCGCGTTCCGCCACGAGCGGCGGAACGCGCCAGGGCGGGTGCCGGTATCGTACCGGCACCCGCCGGGCCCTGCGGAGGCAGGACGAAGACGGCCCCGCTGAGAGCGCAGTACCGGCCCGCACGCTCGCGAACGTCATCTGAGTCGTATCGGCCGCGACGGTGAACGGCGCCGAGTGAAGACGCGTCGGCGGCCGAACAGCGCTCACGGATCCCTCCCGCCATCGAATGGAACCGCAACCAATATTGATGTCAAGAAGTCAGGTGCGGCGGCACTGTGGACGTCCGACTCCCGGCACCAGTAATCTTTGGCGCCACCCCCATATTCGAGAAAGGTCGGACCCGTGGCCATCCGCGACAAACTTCGGCAGAACGCGGCGCATCTTCTGCAGCCCGGCGAGAACATCCAGTCGGTGTTCTGCGCCCAGACGACCAGCCAGTACTTCGCGCTGATCTCTTACTGGATCATCCTTTTGTCCAATGCCTACCGCGTCGTCGTGGTGACCGACCGGCGCATCCTGGTCTGCTCCTCGGGGCGCCTCAGGACGACCCCGGTGAAGGAGATCCTCCGCGAGCTTCCGCGAAACATCCGGATCGGCCCGCCGTCCGGACTCTGGTGGCGTTGCGAGTCGCTCGGCGAGCGCCTCTACATCCACAAGCGATTCCACAAAGATGTCAATGCCGCGGACGGCGTCCCTGCGGCCTGAAACGGCGGTTACCCCCGCCGCGAAAGCAGCGGGAAAAGCCCGGAGGCGATTTACCGATGGCGCTTCCGGTGCCTTTCCCGCCCGACGGCCGCGTCGGCCCCGCGAGACGACGCGGCCGCGCCGCCGGGGGAACGGCCGCCCCGGCGACGACCCTGCCCACCCTTGTCCGGTGATGCCGGACATCGGTGAGGGCCGTCAATAGCGTCTCCGGTGCCTTTCCTGCTCGACGACGGCCTCCCGGTCGGCGAGGCGGCGCAGCCCGCTCAGCGGCCGTGCCATGCGGCGGTTCCCCGTCAGCCGGGTCGCGTTGCGGTCCAGCCAGGCCCAGTAACCCGCGGTGAAGGGGCAGGCGTCCGGGCCGAGCCGGACCCGCGGGTCGTACCGGCAGTCCCGGCAGTAGTCGCTCATCGTGTTGATGTACGCGCCCCCGGCGGCGTACGGCTTGGTCGCCACGACGCCGCCGTCCGCGTACTGGCTCATGCCGATGACGTTCGCCGGCATGACCCACGGATGGCCGTCGACGAAGGCGGTGGCGAACCACTCGGTGAGCGCGCGCGGCGCGAAGCCGCGTTGCAGGGCGAAGTTGCCCAGCACCATCAGCCGCTGGATGTGATGGGCGTACGCGCGGTCCCGCACCCCGGCCAGCGCCGTGCGCAGGCACCGGGCGCTCACCCGCGAGGGGTCCAGCCGCCGCCACCAGTCCGGCAGCGGGGTGTGCGCGTCCAGCGCGTTGCGGTCGAGGTAGGACGGTCCCAGGTACCAGTACAGGTGCCAGATCCACTCCCGCCAGCCCAGGATCTGCCGGACGAACCCCTCCACGCTGTTCAGCGGCGCCTCGCCGCTCCGCAGGCGGGCCTCGGCCTCGCGGACGACCGCGAGCGGGTCGAGCAGGCCGAGGTTCAGCGGTGCCGAGAGCAGGGCGTGCGACATGGCCCAGTCTCCGGCGAGCATCGCGTCCTGATGCGGGCCGAACGAGGCCAGCCGCGTCGTGAGGAACCTCCGCAGCGCCCGCCACGCCTCGTCGTGGGTGGCCGCGAACAGCCGTGGCCCGTCCACGCCGACCGGGCCGATCCGCCGGGCGCGCAGCAGCCGGTCCAGGTCGTCTCGTACGCCCCGGTCGACGTCGTCCTCGCGTGGCCGGTAGGCCCTCGGCACGCCGAGGGCGGCCCGGTGCGGCGGCGGCTCACGGTTGTCGCGGTCGAGGTTCCACGTCCCGCCGACCGGGTCGCCGTCGGGCTCCACCAGGACCGTGAACCGGCGCCGCTGGTCCCGGTAGAAGTCCTCCATCACCAGGCGTCTTCGCCCGTCGGCCCAGGCGGCGAAGTCCCTCTTCGACCGGATGAACCCCGGCGTGGGCAGTTCGGCCTCGACCAGCCCCTCCTCGATCAGGTCCGCGACCAGCCGTTCCGCCGCGTGGGAGCCGGGTTCGTGCACGACGACCGGGCGCCCGAACCGGGCCAGGCCCTCGCGATACGTTCGGGCCCGGACCAGCGTGGCCCGGTCGCCGAGTTCCCCGGCGAGGTGCCGCATCGCCGACAGGACCAGGTGCAGCTTCTGCCGGTGGAACGGCCGCCGGGCCAGCGCGGCCTCCGACTCGATCAGCAGCACGTCCCGGCCCCGGTTCTCCGGCGTCGCGTGGAAGTGCCGGCCGAGTTGGTCCCCGAACAGCCACAGTGGCGCTCTGCCTCCCATGACCTGGAGTGTTACCGCCCGGACGCGATCGGATGCCGGTCCGTACGGTCGAATTCGGCGGCGCGTCGTGGCCCCAGGGGACGGCGGCGGGGCCCGGCGCGACGTCGATGTCGGATTCTCGCCAGCCGCCGCCGGCGTACGGCTGGTGGACTGCACTCATGACAGCTGACACCAAGGCCAGGGCCGAGGCGTTCCACGCGCTGCACGACGGCCTCCTGGTCCTGCCCAACGCCTGGGACGCCGTCAGCGCCCGCCTGGTGGCGGACGCCGGTGCACGGGCGGTCGCCACCACGAGCGCCGGGGTCGCCTGGAGCCTGGGCGCCGCCGACGGCGAGACCCTGGGACGGGACCGCCGCGTCGACCTCATCGCCCTGGTCGCGGCGGCCGTCGACGTCCCGGTGAGCGCCGACATCGAAGGCGGCTACTCCGA
>NZ_JBHLZP010000020.1:0-35032 GCF_042429965.1 Actinoallomurus acaciae | reverse complement strand
CGGCTCCGGCCAGTCCGGCCAGCCCGGCCGACGCACCGGCGGCCCGCCTCCCGCAGCGGTCCGGCCGGGGAAGTCCCGGCGGCAGGCCGCGCAGCACGAACGCCGCGACCATCGCCGTCAGCACCTCGACCAGCACCAGGGTCAGCGCCACGTCGGGCGCGCCGGCGAGGATGAACCACGTCGTCACGATCAGCCCGATCAGGCCGAGCAGCGCGACGGCGCCCAGGACCGATCGCGTCCACAGCAGCCCGGCGACCACCGCCGCCAGCAGGATCAGCAGTACCCAGTCCATCGGGCCGGACGGCGGGCCGAGCGGTCTCCTATGAGCGCCGAGCGCCGCGACGCCGCCCAGGAGCACCACCGCGGCCACGGGCGGCGCCAGATAGACGCGCGTCGCGTCGCGGTGAGCCGTGCGGCCGACCACGGCGCCGAACCGGAGCGTGCCCCGGTAGAGGCGGTCGAAGAGCATCGCCCCGCCCAGCGGAGGGACGCGCCGCAACACGCGATCGACCGGGTCGCGGGCGAGGAACAGCCCGGTGCCGCACATGATCGTCACGCCGGTCATGAGCAACTCGGGGCCGAACCCGTGCCACAGCGCGAAGTACGGCGGCCTGCCCCACGGCTCGACGTCCAGAATGGCCTGGCGCATGAGAGGGTTCAACACGATGACCGCGGGGCCGAGGACGGCGCCGGCCACGGCCGCGACGCCCGCCGGGGCGAGGAACGACCAGGCCGGCTCGTACAGCCTCCGCTGGAGCGTCGGCCCGGCGAACGCGCCGTAGAGGATCCGCACGCCATAGGCGAACGTCAGCGCCGACGCGGCGATCGCGAGTGTCCCGAACACCGCGCCGGCTCCGGGGAACGCGCGGGCTCCCACGAACCCCTGGAACAGCGACTCCTTGCTGACGAAACCGATCATCGGGGGGATCCCGGCCAGCGACATCCCGGCCAGGCCGGTGAGCGTGGCGGTGACCGGCATGACCCGCATCAGCCCGGACAGCTCCCTGATGTCGCGGCTTCCCGCCTCCCGGTCGATGACGCCGACCAGCATGAACAGCGTCGCCTTGAACAGCGCGTGCGCGAACGTGTGCAGCACGGCGGCCGCGAGCGCCGCCGTCGTGCCCACCCCGATCGCGGCGACCAGCAGGCCGAGCTGGCTGACGGTGGAATGGGCCAGCAGCGCCTTCAGATCGTGCTCGCGCAACGCCGTCGCCGCGCCGAGCACGGCCGTGAGCAGGCCGACGCCGGTGAGCGTGAGCGACCACCCGGGGCGTCCCGCGTACAGCGTGGAGAAACGGAGCAGCAGGTAGATACCGGCCTTGACCATCGTGGCCGCGTGCAGGTAGGCGCTCACCGGAGTGATCGCCACCATGGCCCCGGGCAGCCAGAAATGGAACGGTATCTGCGCCGACTTGGTGAACGCCGCGACGATGATCAGCGCCGCCACGACCGGCGCGACGGGCGATCCCAGCACGCGCCCCGGCGCGGCCAGGATCGCGGTCAGGTCAGTGGTCCCCGTGACGGTCGCGAGCAGCACGATCGCGACCAGGAACGCCAGTCCTCCCGCCCCGGTGACCAGCAGGGCCCGCACCGCCGCCCGTACCGACCTGGCGCCGGGCGCACCGATCAGGAAGAAGGAGATGATGCTGGTCAGCTCCCAGAACACGAACATCAGCACCAGGTCCCCGGACAGCACCAGGCCGAGCATCGCGCCGCCGAACAGGGTGAGCAGGAAGTAGACCAGGCCGTGGGGGCCGCCCGCGGGCAGATAACGCGGGCAGTACGCCATGATCAACGCGCCGACGCCGAGGACGAGAAGGCAGAACAGGGCCGTCAGCCCGTCCAGCCGCAGGGTGAAGGACACGCCGAGGTCGGGTATCCAGGGCCAGGACGCGGTGACGGCTCCGCCAGCCAGCGCCGTCGGCGCCGTCCAGCCGAGGACGACGGCCACTCCGACGAAACCGGCGGACAGCGCGTAGCCGGCGTTACGCCCGAGGAAGCGCTCCAGGATCGGGGCGAGTACGGCGAGGACGCCCATCGAGGCCAGCGCGGCGACGAGGATCACCGAATGCCCGCCCGCCGTCATCGGGACGACGCGCCGCCCGCCGGCGCTCGGCGGCCGGGGCGCCGCGGCGGCGTGGCCTTGTTCGTCTCCGGATTGCCGATGACCGACTCCTTCGGCGGCGCCCGATGCTCGAGATGATCGTGACACAGTGTATCCGATCATCTACGGTAAGTGATCTGTGTGTGCTTGTCATCGCCCTTCCCGCGACGAACAGTGGAGATACGAGCCGTGGTTCGGGGAGGGGGACCCGATGGCTGCGCGCTGGACACTCCTGCCGCAGGTCTGGCTGCCGGTCGTGGTGTGGCTGGTGGCCGTGGCCTGGAGCGCGCTCCTTCCGGCCGCGGCGGGCGCGCGGCCGGACACGATCTTGACGACCCGGGTCGAGGGGGCGATCACCCCTGTCGTCGCGGATCACCTCAAGGACGGTGTGCGGCGGGCGGAACGCGAGAACCATCGGGCGTTCCTGGTCGAGCTGGATACCCCCGGCGGGCTGCTCACCTCGACCCGAGAGATCGTCACCTCCTTTCTGCGCGCCCGTGTGCCGGTCGTCGTCTACGTGGCGCCCACCGGTTCCCGGGCGGCCTCGGCCGGGACGTTCATCACCTTCGCCGCCAACGTGGCCGCGATGGCGCCGGGCACCACCATCGGCGCCGCGACGCCGGTGGCGATCCAGAACGGGAAGCAGGCCGAAGGCAAGATCGTGGAGGACTCCGTCGCCCACATCCGCAGCATCGCCGCGCAGCGGGGCCGCAACGTCGCCTTCGCCGAGGACACCGTGCGCAGGGGCCGCGCCGCCACCGCCGAGGAGGCCCTGCGGCTCCACGCGATCGACCTGATCGCGCCGGACCGCGGCGCGCTGTTGCGCGAGCTCGACGGCCGGCGGGTGACCGTCGGCGGGGGCCAGGTGGTCATCCTGCACACGGCCGGGGCCCGGCTGGTCGAGCACGACATGGGACTCATGCGGAGGTTCCTCCAGATACTCGCCGACCCGAACCTGGCCTACCTGTTCCTGTCGATCGGCACGCTCGCCGTCATCTACGAGCTCGCCAGCCCCGGAATGGGCCTCGGCGGCGTCATCGGCGCGGCGCTGCTGGTCCTCGGCCTGTTCTCGCTCAGCGTGCTGCCGGTCAACGTCGCGGGTCTGGCCCTGCTCGGGCTCGCCGCCGCGCTGTTCGTCGCGGAGATCTTCACACCCGGGATCGGCGTGTTCGCCGCCGGTGGTGCGATCGCGCTGCTGCTGTCGGGTGTGTTCCTGTTCGAAGGCTCGATCAGAGTGAGCCCGGCGGTGCTCTGGCCGACGGTGATCGTCGTCGGCGGCGGGGCGCTGCTGGCCGGCCGGCTCGCGTGGCGGGCTCGCCGGTCCACACCGGCGACCGGGCGGGAGTTCCTCATCGGCGCCGAAGGCGTGGTCCGCCACGCCGCCGGCCACAGCGGCCAGGTGTTCGTCGAGGGGGCCTGGTGGAACGCACGCGCCCCGCACCACGACCTCAGCGAAGGCCGGCGCGTACGGGTCGTGTCCGTCGAGGACCTCACCCTGATCGTCGAACCGGCCGAGGAGGAACTACCGAAGGAGAGACCATGAACGATTCTCTGACTGGAATCGTGATCGCCGTCGTCGTCGTCCTGCTGGTCCTCATGACGGCCGTGCGGATCGTCAAGGAGTACGAACGCGGGGTGATCTTCCGCCTGGGGCGGATCATCGGCGCCAAGGGGCCGGGGCTGTTCTTCATCATCCCGATCGTCGACCGCATGGTCCGGGTCTCGCTGCGCACCGTGACCATGGCCATTCCACCGCAGGACGTGATCACGAAGGACAACGTCACCGTACGGGTCAACGCGGTGGCCTACTTCAACGTCGTCGACCCGAACCGGTCCGTCGTCGCCGTGGAGAACCACATCACGGCGACGTCGGAGATCGCCCAGACCACACTGCGGTCCATTCTCGGCCAGGTCGACCTCGACGAACTGCTGGTCAAACGGGACGAGATCAACCAGCGACTCCAACGGATCATCGACGACGTCACCAGCCCGTGGGGGGTGAAGGTCACGCTCGTGGAGGTCAAGCATGTCGAGCTGCCGGAGACGATGCGGCGGGCGATGGCCCGGCAGGCCGAGGCCGAACGCGACCGGCGTGCCAAGGTCATCCATGCCCACGGCGAGTTCGAGGCCGCCGAGACTCTGGGGCGCGCCGCGGTCGTCCTGGAGGAACACCCGGCGGCCATGCAGCTACGCGTGCTGTCCACGATGGCGGAGGTGGCCTCCGAGCGGAACTCGACTCTGATCTTCCCGATGCCGCTGGACCTCTTCCGCCTGGTCGACACGCTGCGTCCGTACCTGGCGGGTGGCGGCGACCGGGAACCCGCGCCGCCCGGGTGAGGCCCGCGGGCGCGTCGCATCGCCCGCGGGGCACTGCCGGTGAGCGGCGCCTCCGGGGGACCTTCGCCCCTGCCGCGGGCGCTCTCGTTCGCGAAGCATGTGGGGGAGGCGGAAGGAGATCGCGATGCCCGGGGTCGAGATGCTCGTCGGCTACGACGGCTCGGACGAGAGCAGGTACGCGCTCCGCTGGGCGGCCCGCGAGGCGTCGCTGCGCGGAATGCCGCTCACGGCCTGCCACGTATGGCATTGGCCGGTGGCCGCGATGCCCCCTTCCCCGGAGATCCTGGAGACGTTCCGTCTCATGAGCGAGTACACGGCCGAGCGCGGCGCGAGCATCGCGCGAGGCATGGCGCCCGGCCTCACCGCCAGGGCGAACGCGGTGCGCGGCCCGGTCGCCGAAACCCTGCTGGGGCTCTCGCGCCAGGCGGGGATGCTCGTGGTCGGGCACCGCGGTAATGAGGGCTTCGACGGCCTGCTCGTCGGCTCGGTGGCGGCACAGCTGGCGGCACACGCGCACTGCCCGCTCGTCGTGGTCCGCGAGACGTCCATGGTCGAGGACGGCCCGGTCACCGTCGGCGTGGACGGCTCGGCGGCCAGCGGCGCGGCGCTGGCGTTCGCCCTTGAGGAGGCGGCGCTGCGCGGTGTCGGCGTGCATGCCGTCTGCGGCTCGCTCGACCTCGGGGGCGCCGAAGCCGCCGCCGTTCCCGACCTGGAGGAGCTGAACAGACGGGCGTCCGCCCGGTTCGAGGAGACGGTGGCCGCCCGGCGCGCGGCGTACCCCCAGGTGCCGGTGCGGACCTCTTTCGTCACGGCACCGCCTCGCCGAGCGCTCATGGCGGAGGCGGAGGCCGCGACACTGCTCGTCGTCGGGCGCCGTGGGCTCGGCGACATGCGCGGACCACTGGGATCGGTGAGCCAGTACATGACCCACTACGCACCCTGCCCGGTCGCGATCGTGTGCTGAGCGTCGTACGGTACGGGGCCTCGATCCCGGGAGCCGCACACTTTCGTGCACGTAGAGTGATATATATAAGGATTTTCCATTATGACCGGCAGGCGCGCCGGTCAGGGGATCACGATGAGGGTAAGGGGCCTGAGGCGCAGGTTGCGCATACGGGGAGGGCTCACCCCCCGTGTGGCGCTGGCGAGTGCCCTGCTGGCGTTGCTCATCGGCGGTGTCTTCGGCTTCCTCGCCGGGGCGATCACCGTCATGCGCGATACGGCGATGATCGCCAGGAACTCCGAGAGGGTGCTCGCGGCCGCTCATGATCTGGAGAGGCTCGTCATCGACCTGGAGACGGGCCAGCGCGGATTCCTGATCACCCGGGACGAGGCGTACCTCGAGCCCTGGACGGCGGCGCGGGCCGGCTTCGACACGCACGCCGCGCAGCTGGACAGCCTCGCGGCCGAGCGCCACCCCGAACAGGCCGAACGCGCGGCGAAGATCGTCCGAGACAGCCGGTCCTACCTCCGGGAGTACTCCGAACCGGCGGTGCAGGCCACCAGGCAGGGCGCGATCACCGAGATGAGCGGGACGGCGTCGACGGGGGAGGGGAAACGGCGTGTCGATGGGATCCGCGAGCAGTTCGACCACTTCATCCGGTTCGAACACGGTCTCGCGGCCGAACGTGATGCCCGTTCGGACCAGGCCGCCAGCCGGGCCGTCCTGGTGGCCCTGGGCGGCATCGCGACCTCGATCGTATTGATCACGGGGTTCAGCGGTTACCTGACGCGTTGCGTCGTCCGGCCGGTTCGCCGTACGTCGCTCATGGCGGTCAAGGTCGCAGACGGAGACTTCAGCGTACGGATGCCCGAGACCGGTAACGCCGAGATCGGCGACCTCCAGCACTCCTTCAACACCATGGCCGTCTCCTTGGAGCGCAACCGCGGCGAACTGATGGCCTCACGGGCCCGGATCGTGACCTCCGGCGACGCCGTCCGCCGCCGCATCGAACGCGACCTGCACGACGGAACCCAGCAGCGCCTGGTGTCCCTCGGCCTCAAGCTGCGCATGGCCGAGAGCGACGTGCCGCCCGACCAGGGGCACCTCAGGGAACAGCTGTCCCGGCTGGCGACCGAGGTGACCGAGGTCGTGGAAGAGCTGCGGGAGATATCGCGGGGCATCCATCCGCCGATCCTGTCCAAGCGCGGTCTGAGACCGGCCCTCGCCACGCTCGCCCGGCGTTCCCCCATCCCGGTCGAGCTCCAGCTGCGGATCGACGGCAAGCTGCCCGAACCCACCGAGGTGGCCGCGTACTACGTCGTGTCCGAGGCGCTGACGAACGCCGCCAAGCACGCACAGGCCTCCTGCGTATGGGTCGAGGTCGCCGAGGTCGACGGTGAGATACGGCTGACGGTACGCGACGACGGCGTCGGCGGAGCCGACCCGGCTCGCGGATCCGGGCTCATCGGCCTTCGCGACCGTGTCGAGGCCCTCGGCGGCACCATCCGTTTCACCAGCCCGGCGAGCGGCGGCACCACACTCAGCGCACGAATCCCGGCCGGCTGACCACCCCCTGCGCCCGAGGGACACGACGGCGCGTACGTGAGACGGCGCGGCGCTGTTCCGGTCGTAGCCTTTCTCGGCTCCCATCAGTGTTGAACAGGCTCGACGCGGTCAGACCTCGGCGTCCGTGTCGTCCTCACAGACGATCACGCGGCACGGTGGGGAGCACAGCACAGCCGACACGGTCGCACCGGCGAGCGGAGCGCCGTTCCGAGATTCTCGGCCGGCGCCGACCACGAGCAGATCCGCCCGTTCGGCCAGGCGGCTGAGCTGCGTGCCGGTGTCACCGCGAGCGATCCGCAGACGGGTGGTCACGCGTTGCGCGCGGGGCACGAGCCGCTGCACCTCGCCGCGCAGCCGCAGCCACGCGGTCAGAGTCCGCCACAGGCCGTCTTCGCGGGGAATGACGCGGACGACCTCGAGCCGGGCATGGCGCTCGCGTGCTTCGGCACCGGCCCGCCGCAGCGCCACGGTGGAGTTGAGAGACCCGTCGAATCCGACGACCACATTCCGGGGGCCCATGATGACCTGCATGATCAACCTCCTCGTCGCTTCCAGGGTGATCGATGTGCCGGTGATGGCATGAGGGCCGAGCGGGCCCGTGCCGTAGGACCTTGACACGTCTTCCGGTCCGCGATTCACGCACTGTCGGCATCACTCCGTCCTTCCTCGGCAGATGGTCGTCCGCGCCGCACCGACGAGGGTCGGCGCGGACGGCAGGGGCGGCCGGGCGGTGTCGTCGCCGCCGATGGCATCGGCGACGACGACGGTGATGTTGTCGGGTCCGCCGGCCTGGTCGGCCTGCTCGATGAGCCGGGCGACGGCGTGACCGGGACTCTCCGCGGTCGCCAGCAGCGCGTACACCGTGGCGGGAGCGACCGGGCCGGTGAGGCCGTCGGAGCACAGCAGGTAGCGGTCGCCCGGCATGGCCTGATGCAGGCTCAGGTCCGGGCGCCGGTCGATGTTCCCGTCGAGGACGCGTGTCAGGCGGTTGCCGTGCCGGACGGGGCGGCCGAGCTCGGCGGCAAGGAGCGCCTCAAGGGTGTGGTCTTCGGTAAGGGGTTCGAGATGGCCGTCGCGGAGCCGGTAGGCGCGGCAGTCTCCGATGTGGGCGAGCGCCATGCGGGCGCCGGACCACAGCATCGCGGTGAGCGTCGTGCCCATGCCGGTCAGCGCCACGTCCTCGGCGATGCGCCGGGCGATCGCCTCGTTCGCTCTGCGTACGGCTTCGCCCAGCGTACGGGTGAGCGCGGTGACCGGAACCTCGGTGTCGGCGGCGATGAGATTGGAGATCGCGGTCGAGCTGGCGATCTCGCCACCGACATGTCCGCCCATCCCGTCGGCCACGGCCAGCAGTCGCGCGCCGGCGTACCCGGAGTCCTCGTTGTTCGGGCGGACGCGACCCACCACGGAGCCCACGGCGTGCTCGAGTCTGATCGTTTCGGGCCGTTGCGCGGAGTCAGGGATCTTTGGACGCATGGGGGCCTCCCACCCGGATCGGGTAGGGACCGTTGGCGGCGTGTCCGCGGTCGACGGCGGGCCCCTCCGCCGTGCTGCCATCGCAGCCTACTGCGATGTTCGTCCCGATCGATATGGCGAATACGTTCCGACCGGCACGGCCGGAAGCCTCCTGGTCGCCGCTGTTCGACGATGGCGCCGTCGCGGGGGCCGCCACAGGTTGCCCAGGTACGCCGCGGTCAAGGGCAGGCGTGTCCGCAGGCCGCGCAGATGACCGGCGATCGGTGGCCGCAGGTTCAGCTCGGGCAGGGCGTCGAGGCGGACGAAGCCGGGCTCGAGTCCCGCTTCGGTCGCCTCGACCGCCGCTGCCGCGGGCACGTCGGCGGCCAACAGGACGATCTCAATGGTGCGGTCGGCGCCGTCGGGGTCGATCGCCTCCAGCGCGAAGGCGACGCGGTCGATCTCTGCGCGAATCCCCGTCTCTTCCAGCACCTCGCGCCGGGCGCAGGCGGCCAGCCCCTCGCCGGGTCGGGGACATCCTCCGGGGAGGACCCAGTCGCCACCGTCTCGGGCGCGGTGGAGCAGCAGGACCTCGTCGCCCCGGAAGACGATCGCAGAGCAGCGCAACCTGACGAGCGTGGCATCGTGATCTGCGCGCATAACGGCCTCCACAGGTTTGGGAGTAGAGGCCATCAGCGTCATATTCGCGCGGTCAGGGCGAGCCTCATCGCCTGTCTTCAGTTTATTCGCCGCTGTCGCCTGAGCGCCAGGACGGAGCAACAAATGGGCGTAAACTGGTGTATGTCGCTCGTGGAGCGATGGGCGATGAGGCTCGCCGAAAACGCGATCTCGCTGATGGCCTCTCCTGGACGGCTGTGCCGGAGGAGGGGACGGTCATGGGCATCCGAGTCGCGGAGGACCGCGACCGCGTACGTCGTCGCGTGGAGCCACAGCGCTACGGCGATCTGGTCATCGACCTGCTGGCGATCGCGCATGAGGGAGTCCGGCTGCAGTCGGCGGCCGAACGGGCCATCGCGGGTTGCGGTGGCCCGGAGACCGACGCTTCCGCGCGTGAGTGCGGGCGTCTTCTCGCCCGCTACTACCGGCTGCGCGGCGAACTGGCCTCACTACCGCTCTCCGGTCCGCTACTGCGGTTCCGCGGGGAGATGGACACGTTGCTGCTGTGCCATCAGTTCTTCCTGCACGAGGCGGCCATCGGCTGCCACAGGGAACCGGCCGACCTGCGTTCTGGTCTGGGGCTGCAGGCCGAGTGGCTGCGAAATCTGCGGGACGAGATCCTCGGGTACGTCCCGCAGGCGGAGGACCCCGTCGGCACCGCCATGCCGGCGGATCATCGGACCTGCGGCCCGCGAGGCTGAGGTGGTCGCCGATTCCGTCCGGACGCTGGCCATCCTCCGCCACGCCAAGTCCGCCTGGCCGGACGTCGCCGATCACCAGCGCCCCCTGGCCGACCGCGGCCGACGGGACGCGCCGCGGGCGGGGGTCTGGCTCCGCGACAACGGGGCGATACCGGATCACGTCCTGTGCTCCACGGCACGCCGGGCGCGGGAGACGTGGCGGCTGACGGCCGGCGCCTTGCAGCCCGCACCCCTGGTCACCTATGACGACCGGCTCTACGACGCGGACGTCGAACGCGTGATGGATGCCATCGCAGAGGTGCCCGACCGGGTCACCAGGTTGCTGCTCGTCGGCCATGCGCCGATGGTGCAGGCGCTGACGCTGTATCTGGCCGGTGATGCGGTCGGTGACGCATTGGCCCGGGCGCAGACCAGGTTCCCCACCTGCGCGATCGCGATGCTCGCCGTTCCGGACGGCTGGGCGTCGCTGCGCCCGCGCTCAGGGGTGCTGCTCGATTTCGTCGTGCCGCGCGGCTGAGCCCTCATTCGCCGGCGAGCCGACGCGCGTCTTGCAGGAGTTCGCGGAGGCGTCGTCCCGGTTCGCCCAGGCCTTCGGCCGCAGCGCGCGGGTCGGTGCGGCGGTGGTACGGCGGCGGTGGCAGGGCCATGTTCGCGGCCCCGTCGACCAGGAGGAGATGATGGTCGACGCACTGCTGCGCGGGGACGGCGAGCCCCGATACGGCCGGATCACTACGGAGCGGCTCGAGTTCCTCGCCGAGCCGGGCGTAGACGGAGGTGACCCGCTGGGCGTCCGAGAGCATGGAGCGAGGGACGTCACCGGGCGCGGAGCAGGCCCGTACGATCCGATCGGCCTCAGGCTGAAGGTCCACGGCACGCTTCAGAATCGCGACGAGGCGCGCCGCATGGTCGGAGGCCATGGCAGGACGGTGGGTTCTCTTCATGGGCCCTCCAGGATGTATGTTCCGTCGGCCATCACGTACCGGAGCCGCCACGACCCCACACATCCGGCCCGGCCTCTCGCCATTCGACCCAGTCCGGATCGTCCAGCCGCACTTCTTCCGGGTCGAGTCCCTCGTCCCAGATCAGCCACAGCAGGTCGACGCGATCCAGGGCGTAGCCGGCCGTCCGCCCCTCGACGGTCACGAGCCGTCCGCGTGGGCCCGGCGGGTGGACCACGACCACGGCAGACCCTTCCCCCATATCCACCAGTGTCAGCTGCGATCTCCGCGGTGCACAAGTGGCAGCACGGCTCCCTGCCGCGCCACCCCGTGATCTCGCTCGCAGTCGAGGCTCATGACTTGGCGGGGCCACACGATCGGGCGCATCATGAGAGTGCCCGGCGATGAGGCTCGCCGTTGACCGCACATCCCGTGCCGATGGCCTCTACACGTGGTCGGTCGCTGACGCGTCCGTCCACGGCCCGTATCGAGCCGGGAGGTGCAGTCGCCGTGTCTTTCCCCAGTGTCCTGTTCATCCGACCTGACGATCAGTCCGCGGCGGGACGGGCACCCGAGCCGGACTACTTCCCCGACCTCAACCTCGACCAGGTCGTCGCCTCGATCACCGCCGGGCGCGAGGAGTACGACCTGGCGCCGTTCTTCCACGCGCGGCTGAGCAGCGTGGAGGCGGTCGAGTACCGGCACGAGGTGTTCGGCGACCTGGAGGATGCGGCGCTGTCGGCGGGAATCGACGAGTTCGCCGCACAGATGCGGGACATGCGCCGCCGGCTCGGCCAGGCCGGCAAACTACGGCACCGGCACCAGCGGGCGAGCTGGTTCCTGGACGCGGCCGAGATCTACAGCGATGCCGTTGCCGTGCTGGCACGCACGCTGGAAGAGAGGCGCCTCGTCTCGCGCGGCCTGCGGTCGATCCGCGACCACGCGGTCGGCTACGCCCGGTCCGGGGAGTTCGAGACGCTGCGTGCCGACATCCGACGGGTACGCGAGGCGCTCGCCTCGGTCCGTTGCTGCCTGAAGATCACCGACGGATCGGTGACCGTGACCCGCTATGAGGGGGAGGCGGACTACGGCGCCGAGGTGCTGGCGGCGTTCGAGAAGTTCAAGCAGGCCGAGACGAAGAGCTACCGCGTCGCGTACCACGACTACGTGGACATGAACCACGTGGAGGAAGCCATCCTCGACCGCGTCGCCCTGCTGTATCCGGAGGCCTTCGCGACCCTCGACACCTTCTACGAACGACATCGGACGTATCCGGACCGAACGGTGGAGGTCTTCGACCGCGAGGTGCAGTTCTACCTCGCCTACCGGACGTTCATCGCCGGGTTGGCGGCAGCCGGGCTGCCGTTCTGCCATCCCGAGGTGTCACGGGCCGCCAAACGGATCGGTGGCCGCGAGATCTTCGACGTGGCTCTGGCCGGCAAGCTCGTCAAGGAACGCACCCAGGTGATCACCAACGACTTCCACCTCGACGGCCCGGAACGCGTCATCGTGGTGACCGGGCCCAACCAGGGCGGCAAGACCACGTTCGCCCGCACCTTCGGCCAACTGCACCATCTCGCCGCGCTCGGCTGCCCGGTCCCGGGCCGCCAGGCCCGCCTGTCCCTGTGCGACCAGCTGTTCACCCATTTCGAACGGGGCGAGAACCTCGCCGACCTGTCCGGCAAACTGCACGACGACCTGGTCCGTGTCCACGACATCCTCGAGCGGGCCACCGACGCGAGCATCGTCATCATGAACGAGGTCTTCACCTCCACCACGCTCCACGATGCCGTCACGCTCGGCACACGGGTACTGGAAAAGATCATCGCGCTGGATCTGCTGTGCGTGTGCGTCACCTTCGTCGACGAGTTCGCCGCGCTCGGGCCCTCGACGGTGAGCATGGTCGCCGCGGCCGTGCCCGGCAACCCGGCTCTACGCACCTACCGCATCGTCCGCAGACCTGCGGACGGGCTCTCGTACGCCATGGCCATCGCCGACAAGTACGGCATCACCTACGACCGCCTCATAGAACGGATCAACGCACGCGCCGAGGGGAGGCTCGCGTCGTGAAGGCGTTCCTGCTCCATCCCGACCGCGACGTCGACTGGAAGACGGGACTCGAAGACCCGGACCTGGTCCGGGACCTCGGCCTGGACACGCTGCTGGACGCCATGGCCGGCGACGACGCCCTCGTCCGTGACGTGGCCGGACACGCCCTGCTGAACTCTCTCGGCGAGCCCGGCACCATCATCTACCGGCAGCAGATCCTGCGCGACTGGCTCGACCACCGCGACGTACTGATCGAGATCTACAACCTCGCCGCCGAGACCATCGCCGGTGAACGCCGTATCTGGCCCGGCTTCCTGCGTAGCCCGGACTCGATCATGTACCGCTCGGTCCAGGCGATGGACCTGTTCCTCGGGCAGTTGCGCAAGCTGCGCACGATCGCCGACGACCACGCCGCCGACGTCCACTCACCGGGGCTGACCCGGTTCTTCCGGATGCTACGGGCCGAACTCGACGACGCCTACTTCGCCACCATCGAGGACCACCTGCGCCGCCTGAAGTTCAAGAACGGCGTCCTGGTCAGCATCGAACTCGGCACCGGCTGCAAGAACACCGGTTACATCCTGCGCCGCCCACACCCCAAGCCCGGCTGGCGGGTTCGCCTGACCGGCGACCGCAACCCCTCGTTCACCTATCGCATACCCGACCGCGACGAGGCCGGCGGGCGGGCACTGGCCGAGATACGGGCGCGGGGCATCAACCTCGCCGCGGACGCGCTGGCCCGGTCCTCGGACCACATCCTCAGCTTCTTCACCATGCTCTGCCGCGAACTGGCCTTCTACGTCGGCTGCCTCAACCTACAGGCCCGGCTGAGCGGCAAGGGCGAGCCGCTGTGCTTTCCGGCACCGCTGCCCGCGGGCCGCCCGGTCCTGACCTGCCGCGGCCTGTACGACACCTGCCTGAGCCTGCGCCGCGACGAGCGGGTCGCGGGCAACGACGTCGACGCCGACGGAGTGCCGCTGATAGTGATCACTGGGGCGAACGAGGGCGGCAAGTCGACTTTCCTGCGCAGCGCTGGCCTGGCCCAGTTGATGATGCAGGCCGGCATGTTCGTCTCGGCCACCTCCTTCACCGCCGACGTAAGCCATCGTCTGTTCACTCACTACCGCCGCGAAGAAGACGCCGAGATGGAAAGCGGGAAGCTGGACGAGGAACTCGCCCGCATCAGCGCCATCGCCGACCAGGCCGGCCCTGGCAGCATCGTGCTGTTCAACGAGTCCTTCGCCGCCACCAACGAACGCGAAGGCTCCCAGATCGCCCGCCAGGTCGTCCACGCGCTCTTGGACTGCGACATCAAGGTCCTCATCGTCACCCACCTGTACGACCTCGCCGACGGCCTCCACCGCGAGCACACCGACGACGCGCTGTTCCTCCGTGCCGGGCGCGAAGCCGACGGAACCCGCACGTTCCGCCTCCAGGTCGGTCAACCACTGCCCACCAGCTTCGGTGCAGACCTCTACCAACAGGTCTTCGGCGCCCCACCGCGATCCTGACGCGCGTCGACGGCCGCTCGCCGCCGGGGTCTACGACCCCGGCTTCGGCTTGAGGGGCATGACGGGGAGCACCGTCCTGCCGAACGTGCTGGCGATGATGTCGGCCGCAGCGTGGTACCAGGCCAGGACCGCGAAGACCAGCGTCACCCAGCCACCGGCCTTTGTCGCTCCCGTGTAGCCACCGCCGATACCGATCGCCAAAAGTACGAGCCCGATGAAGATCAGCGCGATGATGGCGACCAGCACCGCGTCGGTGCGGAGTGATGCGATGAGGAAGAAGAAGGACAGTACCGCGAACATCGCCAGGAAAAGACTCAGCGCCGAATCCAGGTTGGCCGCTGGAATGTCATGAGAGAACAGGGTCTGGATCGCCCCGTAGATGACCCAGAACGGGCCATATGAGCCGAAGACGACCGCGCCGAAGAGATTGCCGCGGGTAATTTCGAGTACGGCGACCAGTATCTGAATAAGCCCGCCGAAGAAGAACGCGACCGGAAGGACGATCGAAGCTCCTTTGGCATCGAGCAGCCCGGCGTTGTACATGCCGAGCATGAACGAGGTCGTCGCGAACGCGGTGACCGCCCATGCGCCGGGATCGGCCATCCCAGGGCGAGGGTTCAGTGTCGGTTCATCGTTGGATTGTCCTGCCGAAGGGCCGTTCGTGGTGGCCATGCCATCTCTCCTTCTTCGGTTGCGTGCGGACTCCCCTTATTAACCCCCGTCGTCACTGCAATCGGGTATTCATGCAATGTCGGCCGACTCGGCGAGACGAGCCGAGCCGAGTGTTGTCGCGCCCAGATGCCGTGGCTTCGCTCGGCCATCGCGGAGAAGCGCACGCAGGCGTTGACAAGTTGCAGGTGCGGTCAGTACCTGAAGCGCGTGGGAAGGCAATTCTTGGCCCAGGGCACAGTCCCCAGCAGCGGCGCATTCCCCGCAGAAGGGCCGGGCACGGTTTGGATGCTTCTAGCGGCCCGCGCAATTGACTTACTTCGACGACGTCGTAAGCGCGCAAGGCGGCCTCCATAAACTCCTAGAGGCCATCAGCGCCACGACGACGCGGTTGATGGCGAGCCTCATCGCCACCGAGTACGGTAACTCGTATCGGAGTGAGGCGCCATACCCTTTGTGGCGGGGCCGTTACCGGCGGGGCGGTACGGCGAGTGCGTAGGCGACCGCGATCGCGGTCAGGCCCATGAGGACCAGGCCTGTGCTCGGCACGGTCGGCAGGAGTAGCGCGAGCGCGACGGTTCCACTGCCGGCCGAACCGGTGGCGAGCGCGGGCAGGACGAACCGGAACGGCCGCGACTCGCCGACCGTCTCCACGGACAGCAGATAGCTGAAGATCAACAGCCCTTCGCCCAAGACCGCCGAGACGCCGCCCCCGCCTGTCGCGGTCGCGAGCGTCGCCATCGCCGCCGCCGTGACCGCGGCTGGGGATCGGGTGCGTTCGGGCAGGGTCAGCAACACCGCCGGCACGCCCACCATGACCGCTGGGCGGGCCCATCCGGAGGCGAGGACCGCGGCGGCACCCAGCATCGCCAGGCCGATCACCACGGTGAGGGCCTTCATCGACGCCTCCGGGGGACCGCAAGACGCCGGCGGGGGCTGAACGCCGCGTCGAGGGGTTCGCGGATGGTGGTGATGCCGACCTCGGCGAGGTCGCGTCGCAGGACGGTTCGGTCGATTCGCCACAGCCGTAGCGCGAGCATGTCGAGCCTTGAGCGGGGCCGGGCCGGTGGCTCCCGGTCGAGGACGTCGATGACCAGCACCGGGTTGCCTCGTCGCCGCAGGCCGAGGATCGCATCGATGACGCCCTCGTCCAGGAGCGGGGAGAACACGATGACGAGCGCTTGGGGCGGAAGCGCGACACGAGGCACACGGTCGGGGTCGGGAGGCAACTGGCTGTGCAGGCGGCGCAGGTCCAGGACGCACTCGGCGATGCGGTAGAACTGACGCTCTGCGCTGCCCGGGGCGAGCCAGCGGACCTGACCGCCCAGGCCGACGACGCCGACACGGTCGCCGCGGCGCAGGTAGGCGGAGGCGACCGCGGTCGCCCCGCGTACGGACGCGTCCAGGGTGCCGGCTCCCGGCGGCCCGATCTCGGTCCGGGCGTCGATGACCACGACGATGTCGGCCTGTCGTTCGGCGGCACGGGTCGTGACGTGAAGGCGCCCCCGGTGGCCGCTGGCCTTCCAGTTGATGTCCCGTAGCCGGTCGCCGGCCAGGTACGGGCGGATGCCGGCGAACTCGACGCCCGCTCCCTCGGCGCGGCTGACGTGTTCGCCGATCCAGCGGGGCAGGTCGGGCGGCAGGAGCGCCGGCCGGACTCGGGGACCGCGGGGAAAGACGACGAGTTCGCCGGCGGGCA
The DNA here is from genome assembly GCF_042429965.1 of Actinoallomurus acaciae. Taxonomy (NCBI): domain Bacteria; kingdom Bacillati; phylum Actinomycetota; class Actinomycetes; order Streptosporangiales; family Thermomonosporaceae; genus Actinoallomurus; species Actinoallomurus acaciae. The sequence continues at coordinate 18,382 of NZ_JBHLZP010000020.1, read as the reverse complement.
GGTCCAGCCGGGCCTGCCACATCCGGTGGCCATGCCGGCACTCGATCCGTACCCGCCCGATGGGATGCCGTCCCCATCGCGTGGGCCGCAACCTCCACCGCGTCTCAGCCCGGCCGGGGGAGTCTCGTCCTTGCCGTGGTGCCGGTGAGCCGATCGTGATGACGTCGGACGGTCGTAGCCCGAGTGTGATCACATCGAGGTCGCCGGGGGAGACGGCGACGACGGTCAGGTCGACGTCCTCGTCCTCGAAGCAGCGGCGTGCCGTGACCGTGATGTGCACCTGGATCTCGCCCGGGCGCATGAGGGTGTGCCCGGCGGCCAGCGCACACAGCAGCGGCGCGGCGAGCAGCAGCGCTGTGGCGTTCCGGAAGGCGATCGCGGCCAGCAGCGCGAGCAACGCCATGGTGGCGAGGCGACGTGCGTGCGGTGAGGGCCGCCAGGCGAGGGCGTGCCGATCGCGATGGCCGTTCGTCTCCGCTCTCCGGGGCGGGCTCCCGCGCATGCTCATGGGGAGGTTCTCGGTACGGGAGCGCGGTCGAGGATCTCGGTGATGACGTCCTTACCGGTGACCTGCCGTACCCACATCTCGGGACGCAGCACGAGCCGGTGGGCCAGCGCGGGGACGGCGATCGCCTTGACGTCTTCGGGGAGGACGTAGTCGCGGTGGTCGAGCATGGCGTGGCCGCGGGCGAGCTGAACGGTGGCCAGGGTGCCGCGTGCGCTGGCGCCGACCGTCACGTGCGGATGGGCCCGGGTCGCGGCGACGAGGTCGACGACGTAGCGGATCACGTCCGGGTCCACGTGGACTCGCTCGATGCCGGCGCGCATCGCCACCACCTGTTCGGCGTCGACGATCTGGGACAGTATGGGAGGAACCGCGCCGTCGCGGAGCCGACGTTCGACCATGGCGGCCTCATCGCGGGGCGGCAGGTGGCCGAGCCGGACCCGTATCGTGAACCGGTCGAGCTGGGCTTCGGGGAGCGGGTAGGTGCCTTCGTACTCGATCGGGTTGTCCGTGGCGAGCACGATGAACGGGTGTGGGAGCGGCCGGGTCACCCCGTCGATGCTGATCTGCTGCTCGGCCATCGCCTCCAGCAGCGCCGCCTGAGTCTTCGGCGGTGTCCGGTTGATCTCGTCGGCGAGCAGGAACTGGGTGAAGACCGGGCCGGGCCGGAAGACGACGCCTCCGGTCCGCGGGTCGTAGACCGGCGCGCCGGTCAGGTCGGCGGGCAGCATGTCCGGCGTGAACTGGACACGGGTGAAGTCCAGCCCGAGGACGGTGGCGAACGACTTGGCCATCAGGGTTTTGCCGAGCCCGGGGAGATCCTCGATGAGCACGTGGCCGGATGCCAGGATGGCCAGCAGGACGAGACCGGCCGCATCGCGTTGGGCGACGACGGCGCGATCGATCTGGTCAAGGATCTCCTCACAGTGCCGGGCCGTCTCAGCCGGGTCCATCACGTCCGTGGGCGCGGTCACAGCGTCTCCAGCCGGTCGGCGATGCGGGCCAAGGTGACCATGTCGACGCCGGGCGCGTCACTGTCAGAAGACGCGGGCCGGCTCGGGTCGAGCAGCGGCCAGAGTTCCTCGCCGAGCAGTTCCCGGGCGCGCTCGGGAGATCGTGCCGGATCCAGGCCGTATCGGTCGGCGAGCCTGGCTGTCAGCAGACGCTGAAGCAGCGGACGCGTGGACAGGTCGTAGTGCCGCGCCGAGACGTCGGCCCACCCGAGCGCGCTGTGGATTCGACGGTAGCCCGGGAAGGCACGGGCGAGGTCCCGGGCCGGTCGGCGACGTGGCGGTGACACAGCGGGCGGACCTCCCGGCACGACGGCCCGCAGGATGAGCAGGCTCAACGCGGTCAGCCCCGCACAGGCGACGATCAGTCCCTCTCGATTCGCGAGCATCCACGCGGTGGCCAGGCAGCAGACCGCCCCAAGGGCGAGCAGAGCCCTCATGACGCGGCGTCCAGATCGCGCCGCAGCCGCGACAGAGCGGCCCGGGCCGCGCGTCGATGCTCCTCGCCGATCGGGTGGGGGCTGTAGCGGGCCTCCCGGAACAGGTGGGTCAACGTCGCGGCGGCCTCGGAGCGTACCAATCCGGCGGAGGCCGCCCGGTCCAGGACGTCGGCCGGGGTGTCGGCGTCGGCGGGCGCGGCACCGGATCGGGCGAGCACGCGCTCCATCGCCGTATAACAGGCGATCACCGCCGCCCGTGGAACGTCTGCCCTGTCCAGCGCCTGCTCTGCCGCGACAACGGCCGGGACCAGCGGATGCCGTCGCCGAGGCGACACGACGGCCCCTGCCGCGGCGGGCCGCCGCGAGAGGATCAGGAGAACGACCGCGGCGACCATCGCCAGAGACGCGGCCACCACCGGCAGCAGTGCGGGACTCGTCGATGCGCCCCGGCCCGGCGGAGACGGCGCGCGGGACGACGCCGGGCCATGCGACCACCCCAGATGGTCGTGGAACGATGCGCCGTACGGCGCCGCGGCCAGGAGTCCGAGGGGAATCGCGAGTACGGCCAGCGCGAGCACCAGCCCCACCAGCCGAGCGAGGCGACCGTGTGGCGGCTCGACCACGATCCGCCACCCGACCGGCCTGCGCTGCGGACGCCGCCAGATCATGGCGATACCCGCGATGACCGCGATGGCCGCGCCGACCTCAAGCGCCGCGACGACCACCAGAACCGAGACCGACGGCGGGTGTGCGGCCGTGGACGGCAACCGATGAAGGCCCCGCCAGGCACGAAGGCCGACGACCCCTACCCCGAGCAACAGCGCGACCGCCCCGGTACGGGCGTCGATGGCACGCATCGATGGCACGGCACCTCCCTGACCTCGCGTCAGGGACCGTCAGCGGTCGTGCCGCAGTTCGCAGGTGAGCCCCATCACCTCTGTAACCCGTCCATTGTGCCCCATCGCCTCTTGCGGCCGGCGCGTGATCTCGCCCACCTGAGAAGTCGACGAGCCGGTGAACACGGCACTGCTGCGCCCGCTTCTGCCGGAACACGGCTCTTCGCAGCTCTTCACCGGCCCGCGCTACCGACGAGCGTCGGCAGGGGCGATACCGGCGGGACGCCGTCGTCCTCGATCGCGTCGGCGACGATGACGGTGATGTTGCCGGGGCCGCCGTACCGGTTGGCCTGCTCCATGAGCCGGGCGACGGCGTGGCGAGGGTCGGGTGAGGTCGCCAGCACCGCGAGCAACATCTCGGGCGCCACAGGTCCGGTCAATCCGTCGGAGCACAGCAGGTAACGGTTGCCCGGCAGAGCGAGATGCAGGCTCAAGTCGGGGATCTGGTCGATCTCCCCGTCCAGGACACGGATCAAGCGCTTGCCATGTCTGGCAGGGTGGCCGAACTCGGTGGAGAGCAGGCGTTCGAAGGTGTGGTCCTCGGTGAGTTGCTCAAGGCAGCAGTCATGAAGCAGGTAGGCACGGCAGTCGCCGATGTGAGCGAGCGCCAGATGGGAGCCGGACCGCAGCATCGCGGTCAGCGTGGTACCCATCCCGGTCAGTGCGGGATCGGCTGCGACACGCCGGGCGATCGCCTCGTTCGCCCGGCTGACGCCTTCACCGAGTACCCGGGTGAGCGCAGACACCGGTACGTCGGTGTCGGCCGAGGCGAGACTCGAGATCACGGTGGAGCTGGCGATCTCACCGGCCGCGCGTCCGCCCATTCCGTCGGCGACGGCCAGCAGCCGCGGGCTGGCGTACCCGGAATCCTCATTGATCGTGCGGATCTGCCCGGTATCGGAGGCCGCGGCGTAGTCGAATGTAAGCGCGTCGGCGGACGTGGCATGAGGAGCGATGGGGTACATGACGGCCTCCTACCTGGATGAGGTAGGGACCGTTGGCGGCGTGTCCGCGGTCGGCGGCGAGTCCCTCCGCCGTCCTTCACCTCAAGGTTACTGCGACTTCGCCCTCGACGGCGAGCGGCTCACACGCGTCTGCTGCGAAGAACCACTGGTGATCTCCGGCGAGCCCGCGTTCGGCGCGCACCGTCGCGTTGGTGGATCAAGCCGACGCGTGATCGGCCGCCGTACCCTGTCATGCTTGCCGTATGTCGGCAGAGGCGGTCGAGATATTCGAGCGGCACCGGGCGCGACTGCTCGGCCTGGCGTATCGGATGCTCGGTTCGGCCGCCGAGGCCGAGGACATCGTTCAAGAAGCGTTCCTGCGGTGGCACCACACCGAACCCGGCTCCGTCGAGGTGCCGTCGGCGTGGTTGGCCAAGGTCGTGACGAACCTCTGCCTGAACCGGCTCGACTCCGCACGCAGTCGCCGAGAGCGATATGTCGGGACGTGGTTGCCCGAGCCGGTGCTGACGCCGGACGGCGCGTTGGGGCCGTTGGAGACGGTCGAGCAACGTGACACGGTGTCGTATGCGTTCCTCGTGCTCGCCGAGCGGCTCACCCCGAGCGAACGGGCGGTGTTCGTGCTGCGCGAGGCGTTCGGCTACAGCCACCGTGAGGTGGCCGAGTTGGTCGAGCTGTCAGAGTCGAACTGCCGGCAGCTGCATCGCCGTGCGAAGAAGCGGTTGGCCGACGCCGGGCTGCCGCGGTCCGTGGCCGATCGGCCCGACCACCGCGCACTGGTGGAGCGGTTTCTCGTCGCCGCCCAGAACGGTGATCTCGCCGGCCTCGAGCGGATGCTCGCCGAGGACGTCAGCTCGGTCGCCGACGGTGGCGGTCTGCCAGGCGTGGCGCGGCGGCCCTTGAAGGGCGCGGTGCGGGTCGCGCGGTATCTGGCCGCGACGGTGAGCCGAAGCGTCGAGAGTGTGACGGCGTCCATCCAGGAGGTCAACGGCGCACCCGCAGTACTCGGCCGGCTCGGTACGGCGCTGGTCGGCGTACTCGTCCTGGAGATCGTGGGCGAGCGGGTCACCGCCGTCCGGATAGTGGCCAACCCGGACAAGCTCCGCTTTCTCGGGGACCAGGCGGCGCGGTTGTCACGTTCACCGGAGGTATCCGGTTCCTAGTAGCGGAAGACGACGTCTCGAGCCATGACGGAACGGAGCAGTGAATGACGACAACGGTTCTGGTCACCGGCGGTACCGGGCGGCTCGGCCGCACTCTCGTACCGCGGCTGGCCGACGCCGGCCACGGGGTGCGCGTGCTGACGCGCAGGAGGCGCGAGCCGGCCGCCTGGGAGTGGGCGGTCGGTGATCTGCGCACCGGAAGCGGACTCGCCGAGGCGGTCACCGGCGCACAGGCGATCATCCATCTGGCCACGACCAACGGGCGCGGTGACGTGGCCGCGACGCGCAACCTGCTCGAAGCGGCGGCGCCGGGGAGACCACACCTGGTGTACGTGTCGATCGTCGGAATCGAGGACGTCGCACTCGGCTACTATCGCGCGAAGCTGGCCTGCGAGCGGCTGATCGAGGAGTCCGGGCTGCCGTGGACGATCCTGCGCACGACGCAGTTCCACGACCTGATCACCGCGATATGCGATGCCCAGCGCAGGCTGCCGGTGACCATGATGCCGTCGAAAGTGAGCTTCCAGCCGATCGACGTCACCGAGGTCACCGATCGGCTCGTCGGCATCGCCGCGGCACCGGCCGCGGGACGGGTGCCCGAGCTCGGCGGACCGCAGGTGCGTGACGCGGCCGAACTGGCCCGCACCTACCTCCGGGCGATCGGCCGCCGCCGCGCGGTGTGGTCGGTTCCCCTGCCGGGCAGGGCGATACGGGACTACCGTGCGGGCAACCACCTCACTCGGGAGCGCGCGGTCGGACGGATCACGTTCGACGAGTTCGTCGCCGGGATCGCGCGCGAGCGGAGCGGCCGATGAGCCGGTGGCCGCGTGCCGGAGTCGGATTTCTCGCCGCGAGCCAAGCCGTCGTCGGCACCTGGGCGTTGTTCTTCCCGGTGAGCTTCTTCTCGCTCGAAGTCGTCGGCATGGGCATGGCCTACAACGAGCATCTGATGCGCGACTACGGCGCCATGACTCTCGCCAGCGCGGTGGTGCTCGGCGCCGCAACCGTTTACCCGCGACAGATGCTGACGGTCGTCGCACTCGCCATGTACCTGACGTGGGCGGTTCCGCACTTCGTGGTGCACCTGACGATGCTCGACCACCTGGCGTCATCGACCGGCGCGATGCTGATCACGGCGCTCGTGCTCGCGATCGCCCTGGCGGCCGCACTGCTGGTGCTCGCAGTGTCACACGGCCGCAGGCGTAGCCCTCGTAGACGAGGAACCGTTCCTTCTTGACCATCAGCATCGCGTCCCCATGCAGAGTCCACGTGAGCACAGAGGGCGAGCAGCAGCACCAGCACGAAGATGATCACGAACGCCATCAGGGGAGATCACGGTCGGAAGCGATCACGACCACTGGCCACCGACGAGCAAAAGCATCAGTCGCGGCGACGCAGAGCAGGAGGAGAACCATGGAGCAACATCAGCCCATCCTCCCCAGAACGAATCTGGCGGGCATCACCATCACCGCCCTGTGGCGTCTGGTCGCCGTTTCCGCGGACGGTGCCATACCGCTGCGGGGCACACTGGTGCTGGAGACCCCCGAGGGCTGTTTCCTCCTTTTCTACGCCCAGGAAGGTTTCACCATCAGTGGCCCATCGCCGCGCTCGGCCCTCCGCTGGCCCGCCGAGCCCGACCTGTCCATGGACGACCGCGGCGCCGAGGAATGGCTCGAATTCGGCACGCTGGAGGACTCCACGATCTCGCCCTTTCCACTGCCCGTCCGAACGATGCGAACATGGACCGCTCAAGGCGACTACCTGGCTGCCGTCGCATTGTCCTTTTCAGACGGCACGACCGAGCTCGTCGTCACCACCACCGACTCCTTCGATCTGGAGTGCGTAGACCGCGCCACTGCCACGGCCTATGTCGCCGCGGTCGCCGAGAACCTGGGCCTACCGGTCAGGCACGCCGTATTCTCCGCCGACCGGCCACCTCGCTGATCGCGTGGCTACGCATGACGGCCAGGATCGGGGGCGTCCGGCACAGGTTCGGACCGTTCGGTGGTGGCGGACCAGCCGACGATCGCCCAGAGAACACGCCCACGACGTAGACCACCCCGGACCAGGTGGCGACGTGGGTGAAGTCGGCGACCCACCGCTGGTCGGGGCGAGCCGCCGTGAAGTCCCGTTGCAGCAGGTCGGTGGCCCGTACGTGACCGTCGTCACGTACGGTCGCGCGGAGCTTCTTGCCGCGGCGGACGCCCCGCTCGCGCGTCACAGCCGGGCGGCCGTACAGCGGGCCACGACGATGCCCTCACCCACGGCCGACGAGGCCGCGGCCGCGGCGGGTACAGGGATCCCGCCGACGCCCGCCTTGGGATTGACCGGGGCGAGACGAGGCACGGGGCCGGCGCGAAGTTCTTCGGCTGCCTGCCCCGTGAACGACTTCAGGAGCCGGCGGAGTGGGTCACCGCGACGCGCGGGGAGCGGCGGTTCTTCGCGCGGCGACGGCCCGGCGCGGGGCGGCTGTTCCGGGGGCCTGCGGCGGCCGGAGCGGGCAAGACGACGGGGATGCCGGAGGGCGTGCGGGCGCCGGTGATGCGGCCGAGTTCGGCATCGCCGGACCGTACCCGCGTGGACTGCGGCGTGATGCCGGCGGTGGCCATCATCCGGTCCATTTCGCGGCGCTGGCTGGGGAGTACCAGGGTGACCACGGTGCCGGACTCGCCGGCGCGGGCGGTACGGCCGCCCCGGTGCAGGTAGTCCTTGTGGTCGTTGGGCGGATCAACGTTGACGACCAGGTCCAGTCCGTCGATGTGGATGCCGCGCGCGGCGACGTTGGTGGCGACCAGCACGGTGACGTCCCCGGCGCGGAACTGCTCCAGCGTGCGGTTGCGCTGCGGCTGGGACTTGCCTCCGTGGAGTGCGGCGGCGCGTACACCTCCGGTGAGGAGCTTGCGGGCCAGCCGATCGGCGGCGTGCTTCATGTCGACGAACATGATGACGCGGCCGTCGCGGGCGGCGATGTGCGCGGTCGTGTCGTGCTTGTCCGCCTCCGTGACCTGCAGCAGGTGGTGTTCCATGGTGGTGACCGCCCCGGCCGAGGGGTCGACCGAGTGGGTCACCGGATCGGTGAGGAAACGGCGGACCAGACGGTCGACGTTGCGGTCCAGGGTCGCGGAGAACAGCATCCGCTGGCCGTCCGGGGCCACCTGGTCCAGCAGCGCGGTGACCTGCGGCAGAAAACCCATGTCGGCCATTTGGTCCGCCTCGTCCAAGACGGTGATGCGTACGTGGTCCAACCGGCAGGCACCTCGGTTGATCAGGTCCGCGAGCCGCCCCGGGGTCGCGACCAGGATCTCCGCGCCCTGTTTGAGGGCGGTGGCCTGCCGCGAGATCGATACGCCGCCGACGACGGTGGCCGATCGAAGGCCGACGGACTTGGCGTAGGGGGCGAGCGCGTCGGTGACCTGCTGGGCCAGTTCCCGGGTGGGGACGAGCACCAGGGCCAGCGGCCTACGCGGCTCGGCGCGCCGGCCGGTGCTTCGAGCGAGCATCGCCAGCCCGAACGCGAGGGTCTTCCCGGACCCCGTACGGCCGCGGCCGAGGACATCGCGGCCGTTGAGCGCGTCCGGAAGGGTCGAGGCCTGGATGGGGAACGGTTCCGTCACGCCCTGCCGGGTCAATGTGGACAACAGGGCCGCCGGCATTTCCAGGTCGGCGAACGAGGTGGCCGGGGGGAGGGGAGGCGTTGAGCTCTCGGGGAGCGCGAAGTCGTTCTGCCGCCGGGCGGCCGGTTGACGCGAAGCCCTGGTACGGGAGTGGGAGGAGCGATTGTGGGACGTACGGGTGGGATGGGTCATGCGTAAGCCTTCCTGAGACGGCTCGTTTCGAGGAAGGCCCCGCAGCGCGTGGCTTTGAAGCAATCGCAAGAACGAACCAAAGTGAGCCGCGAAGCAGCGCCGAGGCCGAAGAGGAACGGCGTCAAGACGGCCGATGCCCGTCGCGGAAGGGCGTCTGAGGGCCGGGCTCAGATGGGGCTGCACCAGCGTGCGCCCGGGGCAGGGGCCCGCGTGGCGGATCTTCGCCGCGCGGCCGTACCTGGACGACAGCCATTGTTATCTAGAGACGAAAATTCTAAGACCAGCAGGCCAGGGCTCAAAACTTTTGCATGGGCCCTACGGTGCCGGTGGCCATGTCTTTTCCTTCCGGGGCGTTGACGGGGCCTGCGCTCTGCGGGCCTCACGTCGCTGTAATGACCCCCCCGGATGAGTCCGGTAAAATAAAATGCGCCTGTGGTTGGTACCAGTAGGCGCACATAAATTCTATGGGAACCACAACTGCAACCAGATCAGGCTACCACCGATAGATGGGGCGAGCAAACGCTGGCGAGGATGGATGCCTGGTATGTCCCGGAAAGCGAATGGCGCGGAGATTCGCGTGCGTAAGGCGCTCACGTAGTCGAGATCGGCAAGGCGAACGGCGGCTCCGTGCCCATCGTGTCGCGGGCCGGCGGGACCGCCCGGCTCCCCGGCCCCGGCCTGGGGTTGCGTGTCTTGAACCTCATGAAGCAGAAAATCTACTGTGGCTGGGGTAGAAAACCGATGCAGGACGGGGTAGTGTTCCTGGTGTTGCAAGCGAAGAGGACATCGCAGAGACACGGGAGATGACGAACTGCCCGTGAGATGAAGAGCATGACGCCAGGTGCGCCGGGGCTGATCAAGGGACGTGGCTCCGGGCGGTGGTGATCAGGCCGTCGGACGCGCTGGGATGAGGTTCGCAGGTCCCAGAAGGTCACGGCCGGCAAGGAAAGGTAAGAAGAAGATCAGAGGAGAAGGGGAGGATCTTACGCCGTCGGATCGCCCGCTACAGGCTGTGTTTCGCCGGGCGGGTACCGCAGTCCCATCCGAACGAGAGGTGGTCTTCGGTCACGCATACGCGATCCCCGCACTATCTGCCCTTTCGGGCCATTGGTGCGGATACGACAAGCCGGCGTCATTGCCGGTAGATGGTGTTGATTCCTAAACCCTGGGCCCCGGTGCTACGGCACCGGGGCCCTCATGATGTGGAAGGTGCGATGGATCCAGCCCGGCAGCCCGCGTCCGACAAGGTGCCCGACAAATTCGATGACGATGACTACCCCGCCTACACCATGGGCCGTGCCGCGGAGATGCTCGGCACGACGCCGGGATTCCTGCGCAGCCTGGACGAGGCGAAGCTGATCACGCCGCAACGCTCGGCCGGTGGTCACCGCCGCTACTCCCGCTACCAGCTCCGCCTGGCCGCCCGCGCCCGCGAACTCCTCGATGAGGGCATCAGCCTGGACGCCGCCTGCCGCATCATCATCCTCGAAGACCAGCTCCAAGAAGCACAACAGCTCAACGCCGAGATGCGCCAGGGCCGCTGAGTACGCCGAGGTCCGCCACCGAACCGCGCGGGCTACGGGGGTTCGCAGCCCGGTCCGACGCCTTGATCATCGACGGGCCCCATTCGCCCTGCGGTCCTCGGTAGCGGCGCATACCGGCTACCGGAGTTGGGGCAGGTAGGTGCCGGGGGTCTGGCCGGTGACCCGGCGGAACGCGGCGATGAACGCGCTGGGTTTGCGATAGCCGACTGCTCGGGCGGTGGCGTTGACCGATGTGCCGCCGGCCAGCATCGGGATGGCGGCGCGGATGCGGACTTGGGTGCGCCAGGTGGCGAAGGTGAGCCCGGTCTCGGCGCGGAACAGCCGCGACAGGGTGCGGACACCGGCATGGACGTGATCGGCCCAGGCCGTGAGTTCGCGCTGGTCGGCCGGGTGGGCGATGAGCTGTTCGGCGATCGTACGGGCTCGCGGGTCGGCGGGCATCGTGACGTGGATGTGATGCGCGGGCAGCGGGGTGAGCAGCTCGAACATGAGCGCCTCGGCGGCCGGACGGCTGTGGTCGTCGGGAGCGACGCGGTGCAGGTGGGTGATGATCTCGCCCAGCAGCGACCCGACCGCGAAGCAGGTGGGTCCGGTCCAGGTGATGGGGCAGCGGTCGGCGGCGAAGGTGATGGTCAACATTTCGCCCGCGTGCAGCACGGCGCCGGCGTGCTCGATGTCGCCGGGCACCCAGAGCCCGTAGCCGGGCGGGATCAGCCAGTCACGACGGGCGACGGTCCCCATCAGCGTCGCGGTCGAACTCCACGTGAGCATCGGTTCCGGGTGCGAGTGCAGATGCAGCAGTTCGTGGTCCTGGGCGGTGTCGCGGTCGATGCACAGGATGGGCGACGCCGCCGGCCCCGCCGTCGTCGAAGACGCTTCCGCGCGTGCCGAGTCCGTAGTGCCCGTTGGCCGGGACTCCTCCGGCGAACCGCTCGCGGTCCGCCCCACCACGTTGGCCGATTCGGGGTATCGGTTGGCCTCTACGCGCACAGCCGCCAGCCTAACTTAGGCATGGCTAACTTGAGGAGCGCGTGACTGATGAACGACGTGATGATTCGAGGCCGAGGGCCTGGTGAAGCGGTACGGACCGACCTAAGTGGTAGCTGGGAACGCGAGTTGAGGGCGGTGCGGGCATGACCGCCTCCGCTGAGCCGTTCTCGCCTGGTCTACGCCGATCGGTGGGGGTGGTGATGATCGGCGCGTCGCTGTCCTTTCTGGACTCGACGGTCGTCAACGTCGCCGTGCACACCCTCTCGGTCGACCTGCACGCCGGACTGGGGACGGTGCAGTGGGTGGTGACCGCCTACCTGCTCGCGCTCGCGGCGGTCATCCCCGTGACCGGCTGGGCGGCCCGTAGGTTCGGCGCCGCCCGGCTGTATGTCGCCGCGCTGGTGGTGTTCACCGTCGGGTCGGCGTTGTGTGCGTGCTCGCAGAGCGTAGGCATGCTGATCGCCTCCCGCGCGCTGCAAGGCGTCGGCGGCGGGGCGATCATGCCGGTCGGCACGATGATCTGGACCGCGCAGTCCTCCAAGGCGCAGATGGGGCGGGTGATGAGCCTGATCGCGGTGCCGATCGTGCTCGCCCCGACGCTCGGACCCACCATCGGCGGTCTGCTCATCCAGGGCATCGACTGGCGCGCGATCTTCTGGCTCAACGTCCCCGTCGGCGTCGTCGGTGTCGTGCTCGCTCTACGGCTCCTGCCTTTGGGAAAGGGAGGCGATGCGGGACGGCTGGATGTGACCGGCCTGATCCTGGCCTCCGCCGGGATCGTGGGCATCACCTACGGCCTGGCGGAACTCGGCGCCGCGGCCGGGCTGGACACGGCCGCCGTCGTTGCGCTGCCGGTCGGACTGGCCGCCCTGGCCGGCTTTGTCGTGCACGCCGTACGGGCGACGCGGCCGCTGCTGGACCTCAGGCTGTACGCCGGCCGAGCGTTCACCGCCGCGTCGGTCGCCACGTTCGCACTCGGTGCCGCGAATTACGGCGGGATGATCCTCATGCCGCTGTACTTCCAGACCGTCCGCGGCGAGGACGTCATCCTGGCCGGGCTCCTGGTCGCACCGACCGGACTCGGTGCGTTGCTCGCGGCGCCGCTCACCGACCGCCACGGCGCCGGGATCACCGCCTTCACGGGCGCCGCCATTTTGGCGGCCTCGACCATCCCGTTCGCGTTCCTGACCGCCACCACCCCCTACACCCTGCTGTGCCTCGTCATGGTCATCAGAGGCGTCGGGTTCGGCCTGTCGATCATCCCGGCGATGACCGCCGCCTACCGCGCCCTACCGCCGAACAAGATCCCCGACGCCACCCCGCAGCTGAACGTCCTCCAACGCGTAGGCGGCGCGATCGGCACCGCCGTACTCACCGTCATCCTCGACGACCAACTCCGCCACCACCCGACGCCCACCGGACAGGCCGGCGGATTCGGGACCACGTTCCTATGGGTGCTCGCGATCACGATCGCCGCCGCCATCCCGACCCTCCTGCTCGCCCACACCGAACACCACGCCCACCGCCGCGCCAACACGCCCAAGCTCGAAGAGCCCGCCGACGCCGGCCACTGACCGGCCCGCCCCGGCAAAGTCGGAGGCCGGGTCCACTTGGTTCTCAGCCAGCTGTTGGCGGTGTGGCGCACGCATACGGAGATGTACGTGCGGGGTGGTTGCAGGATCCGCCGGTTTCGGCCCTCGACCGTGTCCCGGCGGCTGTCGGTGGTGGCCGGTTTCTACCGGGCCTGCGTGATCGACGGGATACTCGAGCACTCGACGGCCGACCATGTCCGACGCCCTACTGTCCCACTCGAATCGTCCACGCTCGGACTGTCACATCTGCAGTTCGAGGCACTGCTTTCCGCCGTACGCGTCTCGGCCGACCCCGACGACTTCGCGCTGGTCGGACTGCTAGGGCGGGCCTTCGAAGCCACCGGCGCCGACATCGACGACCTGGGCGAGGAGCGCGGCCACCGGGTCCTACGCGTGGTCGGCGAGGCACCCGGAACGTGCTCGTTGGAGACATTGAAGATCGGTGTGTGCGAAAGTCAGTGTTTTGCCGGATATGTCGCTTCGGTGTCGTAATGGAGAGTGACGGCAATCTGCCGTTCTGCGGAGGACGTCACATGGGAACCGTGGTCCAGGCCGCTGCCGTCCAGGATCTGCCCGAGCCGACCAGCTACCGGGGCCAGCATTTGGTCGACCTGCCGATCGACGACGATGCCTGGCTGCGCTCCCAAGGGGGCAGCCACTGGCTGGCCCCGACGGTCGACCCCGGTCTCGCCGGAGTGTGCTGGGAGCATCCGCTGAACGATCAGAGCGGCGTCGCGGTCAAGGACGTGGTGATCCCGATCGACTTCGGAGAGCCGGTTCCGCAGGCGCTCAATGACTGCTACCTCTATTTCAAGCTGAGCGCCACGGTGGAAGCGGACAACGCATGAAAGGGAACCAGTCGGTCACCCCGACCCGGAAGATCCTCAGTACCTCGGCGGTATCGCGAGGCGAAACAGACCTCCTTTCCACGAGGGCCTTGAGACCCGGCGTCGTGCTCGCCACTCCGATCGGCACGGGCGCGCAGACGGTCGAACTGAAGATCACTAGGGATGACCGCGACATCACCAACACCGAGCGGTTCGACCGCCGAAGGTCCGCCTACGTCGCGGTGGTCGGCGAACGCCTGACGCTCAGCGCGCGGCCGGTCCCAGATGGTGCCAAGATCGACCAGATCAGCTGGACCGTCACCGGCAATCCAGTCCAGAACTACGCGACTACGGTGGAACGTGCGGCCATCGTCGACCTGCCATCCCGTACTCCGACTCCACCATCAGTTTCGACTGGCTGCACGCCGGTAACCACACTGTAACGGTTCGTGCTCGGGTCGACGGCCGTTCCACCTCTACCCAGGTGACCTTCACGATCATGGCGCCGAAGGTGGTCGGGTCAGGCGTCAGGCTCGTCCAGCCGCGATTCGGGGTGAACGTGCACCCTTCCGTCCCGGATGGGCTTTCCCTGTCCCTGTACAACATGGCAGGCACCACAGTGCAGGAAAGAGTGGGCAGCTTCATCTGGGCGAAGGTGAAGCCTCCGGCTTACCAGCTCGGCACAGATTCCCAGCCACTATGGCTGCCCTTCGGCCAGAAACCGGACACCGAGCCGTTCAGAGCTCGCAGAGTAAAGCGTCTGGAAGAGGCCGCAGACGTCCAAGAGGTCTGGATGGACGACAGCCCCTATAACAGGGTCGCCGACGAATACACGAAGGTCACGGTAGACCAGCAGTTCCGCTCATACCTCTGTTACAAACCAGACGGCCCCGACGCGATCTGGGCTCCTCTCCTGAGATTCGACTGGCTCTGGGCCGCCGTCGTCCAGAGAACCGACCTGGACGACGCCCGAACCCTCTGGCGACAAGAACTCGCGGCCACCGACCCGCCATTCGGAGGGCCAGGCCTCTCCGGCCACCCCGCCACCGAACTCCCAACCTGGACGAAGAACCTCGAGAAAGACCTCGCCGTCCAGTAATCGGGACGAACCTGGCGTGGGCAACCTGGTACGGCCTCCACCCTGGTCAGGCCGTCGCCGTTCATCCAGGTCGGCTTACCGCCGTCGTCGGCCTGGACGCGCTCCGCTCGCGCCGGTCCCGCCATGAAAAGGCCATCCCTATCCCACGCTTTGGCCTACCTGCGGCATTAGCGGAACGGCTGGGCCAAGAACCATCGGTGCCGGACCTGACCAGTGTCGTATCCACCGAAACGCACGCTCATGCCGCGAAGCATGCGGTGACGCACGCCTGATGGTGTAACTCTCCGTCAGCTTTCACACCGGCTTAAGGCCAAGCGCCCCAAGTCCCCGGCGAGCGCGCGGTGGGTGCAACTGGCGAACGCTTATCTGACTGCGCGGACATCTGGCGGTCGGCCTGGCGTCGTGGCGGAACCGCTGAGCGCGAAGGGGTCTCCTACCTCCTTGGTCAGCGTCTCGCTGCCGGATCTCTCTTATTGCCTTTGCGGTGCGTCCCGCGCCGACTCGCTCCGGGACTCGTGGTCAAACTGCTCGTCGCCCCCCGTCCACATCGAGAACGGCGCCCTGCACGAAGGTGGAGGGGCCGACAGCGAGGTAGGCGATCGCGTCCGCGATCTCCTCCGCCGAGGCCGGCCGACCGGCCGGTGCGGGCGCAGCGAGCGCGTCGAGGTTACCGCCCATCGCGTCGGTGCCCTCGGTGCGGGTCGGCCCCGGACTGACGGCGTTCACCCGCACGCCCCGCGGCCCGTATTCCGCGGCCCATGACTTGGTGAGCAGTTCAAGCGCTGCTTTCGAAGAGCCGTAAAGCGCCATGTACTGAACGCCGAAACCGGCGACCATCGAAGTCACGTTCACAATCGACCCGAAGCGACGTGTGGCCATCCTGGGGGCGAGCTCGGCCACCAGGAAGTACGGCGCCCTCACGTTGACGGCGTAGGCAAGGTCGAACTGCGCATCGCTGGTGACCCCGGTGGGGCCGAACGGGCAAAGACCGGCGTTGTTGACCAGGATGTCGACACGGTCGTCGGTGAGTTCGATCGCCCGCTGGGCCAGCGCGCGGACGCCGTCGACATCGTCGAGCTCTGCCGGGACGAAGTCGGCACGGCCACCGTCATCGCGTATCCGGTCAACGACAGCGGAGCCACGAGAGCGATCGCGGCCGGTCACGATGACATGCATGCCGGCGCGGGCGAGTTCGAACGCCGTCGCGCGGCCGATACCGCTGGTCGCGCCTGTCACCAGCGCGGCCCGGCAATGGAGCTTTTCCATGCCTGTTCCGACCTTTCCTATGCGCGGCTGTGCAGCGTGACGGCGTAACCATCGGGGTCGCGGAAGGTGAACATCGGTCCGAAGGGGCTGAGTGTCGGTGGTGCCACGATGGGGACCCCGGACTCGGCGAGCCGGTCATGAGCCTGTTGGACGTCGTCGACTTCCAGCCACAGCACCACACCCGCTCCTGGTGACGGCTGGGCGGCCGCCGGGTCGAAGCCCGCGAGTGGCTCCCTGACCGCGAAAGGAATGGGTGAGGTGTCGAAGACGACGGCGTGCGGGGGCCCACCTTGAGTCCGCGCGAGGCCGAGTCGGGTCTCGTAGAAGGCGGCCGACACCTGGAGGTCGGCGACCTGGATCGCGATGAAAGTGGGGCCGGTGATGTGCATGGTGTCCTCACGCTTGGTATCAGGGTCCTGATATAGCGATCGTATGTCAGGATCCTGATACCATGCAAGGCGTGAACAGGCGAGCCTTGAACGAGGACCTCGGCTACGTGCTGAAACAGGCGCAGATGGCACTGCACGCCGCGATGGACGGCGTCCTGCGCCCCTGCGGGCTGACGGTGTCGCAATACTCGTGTCTGGAGCTCCTCCACCGCGTACCAGAGCAGACGAACGCGCAGCTCGCGAGGGGTGTATTCGTGACGGCGCAGTCGATGAACGACGTGCTGCGCGGTCTGCAGCGACGTGGTCTCGTGGAGCGGTCTGCCGTCGCGGCGAGTGGGCGATCGCGTCCGGCTCACCTCACGGCGCGCGGACGGCAAGCGGTTCTCGAGGCACGGCAAGCGCTCGAACCAGTACAACTCGTCATGGAAGCGATCACGCAGGCCCCCGAACATTCGCAGCTGCTCAACAGCCTGCGCGCAATCGTGATCGCCTTTGAGGGAGACGTTCCAGCGACAGAGAAAACGACACCGACAACCGACGGAGACTCTTGACACCGGGGCTTCTTGATCATGGGGAGTCGCCGGTGAGCGACCCCGGTTGGACCATCAGGTGCCTCGCGGCCACCGGTCAGGGCGGTTGACCTAGGGGTTTCCTGCGGTGGTGGTCGAGTGGCCGGCAGTATCGCGGCGCTGATCGAGCAGATGGCACGGGAGAACCCCGGCTGGGGCTACAAGCGGATCCAGGGGGAGTCGCTCGGCCACGGGATCCGCAGACGCTTCAACACCCGCCACACCCGGAAGCCCCGATCCGCCCGCGCCGCGGCGCAGCCGTTCGACGTGGCGGCGCGCTCCCCCCGGGATGCGCGGTCACCATGTCCTGCGCGAGTTCGAAGCCTTCTCGTGACGGCGAGGCCCGGCGCTCAGGTGGCGCTGCCCAGCTTGGCGAGACGGCCGCCGTCGATGGTGAAGCAGGAGCCGACGACGGCGCGGGCGTCATCGCTCAGCAAGTAGAGGACCAGTGACGCCGTCTCGGTGGGGTCGATCAGGCGACCCAGCGGATGCAGGCGGCCGATGCCCGCCAGAGCCTCCTCCGGGTCGTCGTGGCCGGCGACGGCGTTCTCCAGCAACGGTGTGCGCATAGAGCCGGGCGCGACGCAGTTGACGCGGATCCCGTCGGCGATGTGGTCGAGCGCCATCATCTTGGTGAGCGCCACGACGGCGGCCTTCGACGCGGCGTACCCGGCCGAGCCTGGACCGGCGGCGAAGGCGAACACCGACGACACGTTGACGATGGCGCCACCGCCGGCGGCACGCATGTGCGGGATCGCGTGCCTGCCCAGCAGGAAGCAGCTCTTGACGTTGGTGGTGAACAGCAGGTCCCACTGCTCCTCGGGCAGGTCGGTGACCGCACCCGTTCGGAACACCCCGGCGGCGTGCGCGAGCAGGTCGAGCCGGCCGTAGGAGGTCACGAGCTCGGCGACGGCGTGTTCCACGTCGGAGCCGACGCCGATGTCCGCCTCGATCGGCAAGGCTCGGCCGCCCGCCCGCTCGACCATGCTCACCGTCTCGCGCAGCGCGCCGGTGTCGCGTCCGACGACGCCGACCGCCGCTCCCTCGGCGGCCAGGCCGTACGCGATCGCACGGCCGACTCCGCCCGAGGCGCCGGTGACCAGTGCGACCTTGCCGTTGAAGCGGCTCACGACGCCCTACCTTCTTGATCGGGCTGAGCGAGCCATTCGTAGGGTTGGCTCGCCCAGGGGTGCCGGGTGTGGCTTTCATGACGCTGCCGAACGTGTGGTTCCGGAGGCTTGGCCGCCCGGCACCCCCAGGACGACTCGGCCGCTGATTGGGATGTGCGAGCAGATCGCTGTGCAGGGCCACGACGGCGAGGTCG
>NZ_JBHLZP010000019.1:0-35447 GCF_042429965.1 Actinoallomurus acaciae | reverse complement strand
GACCACCTCCGGGCGGGGACCACCTCCGGGCGGGGACCACCTCCGGGCGGGGACCACCTCCGGGCGGGGACCACCTGTGGGCGGGGAGGGCCTCCGGTTGCGGGTGGGTCCTCAGGCGACGTGTTCGAAGACGGCCGCGAGGCCCTGGCCGCCGCCGACGCACATCGTCTCCAGCCCGTACCGTGCCTCGCGGCGGCGGAGTTCGTACAGCAGCGTGGCGAGGATGCGGGCGCCGGTCGCGCCGACCGGGTGGCCGAGGGAGATGCCCGAGCCGTTGACGTTGAACCGATCGAGGTCGGGCAGCTTCCACTCTCGCAGGACACCGAGGACCTGGGCGGCGAACGCCTCGTTCAGCTCGATCAGGTCCATGTCGTCCAGGCTCAGTCCCGCGCGGCGCAGTGCCTCGGCGGTCGCCGGCACCGGGCCGAGGCCCATGAGGTGGGGCGGCACGCCGGCCAGGGCCCAGGACACCAGGCGGGCCTGGGGCGCCAGGCCCAGCGCGTTCGCCCTCTCGCGGGTGGTGACGAGGCAGACGGCCGCGCCGTCGTTCTGGCCGCTGGAGTTGCCCGCCGTGACGGTCGCGCCGTCGATCTTCATCACCGGGCGCAGTCCGGCGAGGCGTTCCAGGGACGTGTCCGCGCGTGGGTGCTCGTCGCGGTCGATCACCTGGGTGCCCTTGCGGTCGGTCACCTCGACCGGGACGAGCTCGTCGGCGAACCGGCCCTCTTCCTGGGCCGCTACCGCCCGCCGGTGCGACCGCAGCGCCAGTTCGTCCTGTTCCTTACGGCCGATGTCGTACTGCGCGCGGACGTTCTCCGCCGTCTCGAGCATGCCGCCGGGTACGGGGTGGTTCCTGCCGCCGGCGGTGATGCGGGCGCGCGCCAGCCGGTCGACGAACTTGATCTCCGCGCCGGGGCGGCCCCAGCGCAGGTCGTCGGCGTAGTACTCCACGCCGCTCATGCTCTCGGCGCCGCCCGCGATGATCGCGTCGCTCGCTCCGGAGGCCACCTGCATGACCGCGTTGATCACCGCCTGGAGCCCGGAGCCGCACCGGCGGTCGATCTGGTAGCCGCCGACCTCCACCGGCAGTCCGGCGTCGAGCGCGGCGACCCGGCCGAGTGCGGGGCTCTCGCCGTTCGGGTAGCCGTGGCCGAGGATGACGTCGCTCACCTCGCCCGGCTCGATCCCCGTACGGTCGACGAGGGCGCGGATCGCGGTGGCGGCCAGTTCGGCGGCGCCGACGTCGCGCAGCGCGCCGCCGTAACGGCCGACCGGTGTACGGACAGGGGAACAGACGACGACATCGCGCATGATTCGCACCCTATGGGACGTCTGTCCCTACGCCTCAGCTGCCCCGTCCGTCTAGTGAAAGGCCGGAAGGCCGGCGCGGGCCGCGGCGATGGCGTTCGCGAGGCACCGCTGTTCGCTGGCCGCGCGGTCTCCGGACGGCGGCTGTTCTTCGGTGTACTGCATCCGCAGGACGACATTGCGGTAGCGGACCGTCGCCTCGCCCACCGCGACGTGCACGTCCCGGTCGATCCAGTAGCGCTCGAACGCGGCGTCGCCGAGCCCGCCGATGTGGCGCAGCGAGTAGGTGTCGGGGGTCAGGTCCTTGACGGCCTGCTTCCACTGCGCCTCGTACGACCAGATCGTCATGCCGGTCGCCTGATCGTGCATGTACTTGGGCAGGAAGGCGCGGGCGTCGACCTGGACCGCGCGGTAGCGGTGCCCCTGCGACAGGGAGTACTTGCAGACGCTGGCGGTCTCGGCGCCCATCTTGTCGACGGTGGGGCTGCCGGTGGGCACGAACCGGCGTACGGCCGCGGGCTGGAGGACGTCGCAGGCGTTCGGGATCGTCGCGAACACGGGTGCCTGAGGGGCCTGAGAGGGCCGTGCCGTCGCCGAGACGCCGGCCCGCGCCGGCCGGTCGACCATCGTCGACCCCGCCTTCGGACGCGCGCCGTCGCGGGCGAAGGCGAAGACCCCCACGGCCGCCACCGCCACCGCGGCGGCCACGGCGAGGATCGCGCCGACAACGCCCGACCGGCGCGCCTTCGCCTTGGGCGCATCCGGCGGGGAGTACACCCGGTGGAAGGGCTCCGGTAGGCGCGGCAGACCCAATCCTTCTCCCCAATCCCCGGCCGGGCCGGGACGATCTCTCCTTGAGAAGGTAACCGGGGGAGGGGCCGGGAGACCAGAGCCGGTTTCGGTCGATGGGGGTGGTGCCGCCGGTCTGTGACGGGAGGCCATGCCGCTCCTCGCTCCTCCGGGGGGTGGGGGTCGTGTCGATTGTCGGTCCCCAGAGTCACAATGCGAATGTGCTGCTGACGGACATCGCCGAAACCTCAGGCGCGGTCGCCGCGACCTCGGCGCGTCTCGCCAAGCGCGAGCTGCTCGCCGAGTGCCTCCGCCGCGCGACGCCGGACGAGGTGGCCATCGCGGTCGCCTACCTGTCCGGTGAGCTGCCCCAACGCCAGATCGGCGTCGGCTGGGCGGCCCTTCGCGAACGGCCCGCTCCGGCAGCCGAGGCCACCCTCACCTTGGCCGAGGTGGACGCCGCCTTCGCCGCGATCGGCCGGGTTTCGGGTAAGGGTTCCGTGGCCGCCAGGAAAGCCCTTCTGGCCGAGCTGTTCGCCCGCGCGACGGCCTCGGAGCACGGTTTCCTGCTCCGGCTGCTCTCGGGGGAGCTTCGCCAGGGCGCGCTCGACGGGGTCATGGCCGACGCGATCGCCGCCGCGGCCGGGGTGCCCGCCGCGGAGGTCCGGCGCGCGGTGATGTTCCGCGGCTCGCTGGGGGCGGTGGCCGAGGCGGCGCTCACGGCGGGCGGCGAGGGGCTGCGCGCGTTCGGGCTGGAGGTCGGCCGCCCGGTCAAGCCGATGCTCGCCGCCAGCGCCCCGTCGGTCGAGGCCGCGATGGAGAAGGTCCGTCCCGCGGCGGTCGAGTGGAAGCTCGACGGCATCCGCGTGCAGGCCCACGTCCGCGACGGCGACGTGCGCCTGTTCACCCGCACGCTCGACGACATCACCGCCCGGCTGCCGGAGGCGGTGGAGGCGATCGGCGCCCTGCCCGTACGCTCCGCGGTGTTCGACGGCGAGCTGATCGCCCTGCGCGACGACGGGCGGCCGCACCCGTTCCAGGTGACGTCGGCGCGAGTGGCCCGGCGCGGCCCCGGTCAGGAGGTGCCGCTGTCGGTGTTCCTGTTCGACGTGCTGCACGCCGACGGCGCCGATCTCATCGACCGGCCGGGGGCCGAGCGCGATGAGACGCTGGCGGCGCTCGTGCCGGAGTCGCTGCGCATGCCGCGCCTGGTGACCGGCTCGGTGGAGGAGGCGACCGCGTTCTTCGGCGACGCGCTCGCGCACGGCCACGAGGGCGTGCTGGTCAAGTCGCTGGACACGCCGTACACCGCGGGCCGCCGGGGGGCCGGCTGGATCAAGGTGAAGCCCCGGCACACGCTCGACCTGGTCGTGCTGGCGGTCGAGTGGGGCCACGGACGGCGGAAGGGCACGCTGTCCAACCTGCACCTGGGCGCCCGCGACCCTGAGTCGGGCGGCTTCGTCATGCTGGGCAAGACGTTCAAGGGCCTGACCGACGAGATGCTCCGCTGGCAGACCGAACGCCTCCTCGCCCTGGAGGAGCGGCGCGACCAGTGGACGGTGTACGTCCGGCCGGAGCTGGTCGTGGAGATCGCCTTCGACGGCGTCCAGCGCAGCCCCCGCTACCCGGGCGGCCTGGCCCTGCGCTTCGCCCGCGTGCTGCGCCACCGCCCGGACAAGGACGCCACCGAGGCCGACACGATCGACAGCGTCCGCGCCACCGCGGCCTTCTGAGCCGCCCGATCGGCGGCGTCCCTGGTCAGCGGCGGTGGCGGCGGCGGTCCTGGACGATCAGGTCGTGGCGGCCCGCGATGAACTCCTGCACCCAGATCTTCGCCCGGATCAGGGGACGCCGGAGGCGTTCCTCCCGGCGCAGGGCCCGGTGGAGCTTCCTCGTGTCCGTGCCGTACCGCCAGCGGGCCCACGGAGAGCCCGGCCGGGCCAGGCGGAACGCGCTCACCACCAGCACCACCGGAAGGAACAGCCCCAGCAGGCCGGTCCAGATCTTGCCCTTGAACAGGGTCACGATGGCCAGGACCAGGTTGACGAGCACGTTCGACAGGACCAGCAGGAACACCCCGACCGGCACCGTGCGGTCCGGGCCCAGGTCCCGGACGTCGCTGAAGCCGATCGGGCGGACGCCGACCAGGATCAGGCCCGTCACGGCCACGGCGATGAACACCGCGTCGACCGACGCGCGGCCCTCTTCCATCCAGTACACGTCCCGCAGGTGCAGGATCAGGGCGAACTCGTCCAGCACGAGTGCCGCGCCGACGCCGAAGATGCTCGCCGCGGACGCGTACCAGATCGTGTACGCGTCCGGGATGGACAGGGCGGACACGCCGCCGACCAGCATCAACACCACGCCGAAGACCACATGGTGGATGTGCAGGTCACCGACCTGCACGTTCTTGAACCACCAGCGGACCTTGGCCCGAATAAGCCGCACATTGATACGTACCGCCACAAACGTGACGATGAACGACACAAAGAAGCAGAACAGCGGCAACCTGCCGGTATCCACGATTCGTTGCGTGAAGAACTCCCCCACGATTCGCCCCCGAGTTCGTACGCCCTCATCATGACCCATTCCGGCCGTCGACGACGATTGCCCCAGAGGGAAATACCAGGTCAGCGAAGCGTAATGCCGGTCAGCCGTTGAGACGTACCGGGTTCACCAGGTCCGCGTAGATCAGCAGTGCGCCCATCGTGATGATCACCGCCGCCATGGCGTACGTCAGCGGAAGCGCCTTGGCGACGTCCACGTGGCCCGGGTCGGGGCGGCGGGTCACCCGCGCCACGGCACGCTTGACGCCCTCCCAGAGCGCTCCGAGGATGTGGCCGCCGTCCAGCGGGAGCAGCGGCACCAGGTTGAACATCCCGATGGCGAAGTTGACGGTGCCCAGCATCATCAGGAAGAACGCCAGCTTGTCCAGGCCGGGCTCGTGGGACGCGGCGATCTCCCCGCCGATGCGGCTCGCGCCGACGACGCCGATCGGGCCGTTGGGGTCGCGCTTCTTGTCGCTGAACGCGGCGTTCCAGACGCCGACCATCTTCTTGGGCATGTTGACCAGCGAGCCGACCGTGCGCGTCGTCAGGTCCGACATCGTGCTGACGACCGTGCCGGGCCCCTGGCGCTCGCGCGCGTTGGTCGGCGTGATGCCGAGGAAGCCGACCTTCTCCGTCTTGTCCGGGTTGGTCAGTGACTGCATCTGGTTGGTGGTGACCGGCACGCTCAGGTCGAGGGTCTGCCCGCCGCGCCGCACGGCGATCGCCACCGTACGGCCGCCGGAGGAACGGATCAGCTCCTGGAGCTTGTCGTAGGAGGAGATCTTGTGACCGTCGTAGGACGTGATCCGGTCGCCCGGCTGGAGCCCGGCCTTCACGGCGGGGGTGGCCGGGTCGTTCGCCGCGCAGTCGCGGCCGGCCTGCGCCGCCGGGATCGTGCACTTGGCCACCGAGCCGATGACCGGCTGGTACGTCGACACGCCGATGCCCATGACCACGATGCTGATGAACACGAACGCGAGCAGGAGGTTCATGAACGGCCCGGCGAACATGATGATGACCTTCTGCCACCACTTCTTGCTGTAGAAGACGCGGTTCTCGTCGCCGGGGCCGACCTCTTCGAGCGAGGCGCCGCGCGCGGACTCGATCAGCGTCTGGAACCGCCCGGTCGAGGAGGAGCGCAGCATGCCCTCCGGGTCGTCCTTGCGCGGAGGCAGCATGCCGATCATGCGGATGTACCCGCCCAGCGGGATCCACTTGACGCCGTACTCGGTCTCACCCGTGTGCCGCGACCACATCGTCGGGCCGAACCCGACCATGTACTGCGGCACGCGCACGCCGAAAAGCTTCGCGAATGACAGGTGGCCCAGCTCATGCAGGGCGATCGAGGCGAGCAGTCCGAAGAAGAAGACGACGATGCCCACCACGAACAGCCAGCTCATCCAATGCTCCACATCAGTCGTGCCGGAGGCGTCCCGAACGGCGACGAGCCGACGAACGACGCCCAGTCGCACAAGCGTATGCCTTGGCGTCCTCCCCGCCTAAAGGATGGGGATTCCTGCCAGTGGGTCCTGCTTCAACGCGCCGTGCCGGTCGGGGTCCGTCGCGGAGACGACGGGCCGAGCATAGCCCGCAGGAGGGGCACGCCCGGTCGACCTTGGCGAAGGTCCGGCCGCGCCACGGTGCGGACGCACGCCGGGCCGGACGGGCGCCGCACGCGAGACTCAGGTCAGGAAGCCGCGCAGCAGTGCCGCCGTGCCTTCGAGATGTTCGGCCACGGCACGGCGCGCGGCGTCGGGGTCACCGGCCAGAATGGCGTCGACGATCGCGGCGTGCTGGACCGCGGCGTGTTCGATGTTGCGGCGGAGAACGGGTATCGCGCCCAGCAGGTCGTTGAGCCGCATCCGGGCGTCGGCGCACGCCGCGGCCAGCATCGGTGAGCCGGTCAGCTCGCCGATGGTCAGGTGGAAGCGCGTGTCGAGCCGCCGGTAGTCGCCCGGCGCCGCGGCGTCGGTCTCGCGCAGGCACTGCCGCAGCCGGGCGACCTGCTCGTCGCGGAGCGGCCGCGCGGCCAGCGCCTGTGCCGCGCCCGTCTCGACCGCCATGCGGAACACCAGGGCGTCGTTGAGCCGGTCGCCCATGCCGGCGGCGACGCGTTCGAGGTCGCCGCTGCGGGGCTCGGGCGGCCGGTACGTGACGAATGTGCCGCCGAAGCGTCCGCGCCGCGACTCGACGTACCCCTCGTGCTGGAGGGCGCGGATCGCCTCGCGAAGGGTCACGCGGCTGATGCCGAGCCGGGGGGCGAGCTCACGCTCGGGCGGCAGCCGCTCGCCGAGCCCGACCACCCCGAGCTTGATCGCCTGCAGGAGCCGCTCCACCGTCTCCTCGAAGGCGTTCCCCTCGCGCACCGGGCGGAAGACCGCCGAGGTCGTGACGTCGGCCGGCCGGTCGCTCAACGCGGGCCGCCTTCGTTCATGCGGTTCAGCGTAGCGAGGCGCGCGTGTCCCAGGACCGGCCTGGAACCATGGCCGTCGCGTCACGGCCGGCCGGGCTTCGAGCCGGCCGTGACGCGGCGCATGGAGTCCGTGGCCGGTCAGGCGGTCGCGGGGCCCGGGTCCAGGTCGCCCGCCTCCGATTCCATCGGCGGGGCCTCGGCGACGCCCTCGACCGTACGGCGGGGGCCGGTGAACCAGCTTCGGGCCGACAGGAACCACCAGCCGCCGACCAGGACCAGGACGGCGCCCAGGGCGATCGGGGCGTAGTTCACCGCGCTCCAGCTCCACGCCTTGTTCCCCGGCACGCCGGCCGGCGCGAGCGGCATGATGAAGTAGATGGAGATCACGATGATCTCGATGACGGCGATCCAGCCGAGCACCTTGTACTTCGACCCCAGCGTCCACGGCCCCGGCCGGAACCGGCCGCCCATCCGCAGGCGCAGGTAGATCGGGATGAGGAAGGCCAGGTACAGGCCGATCACGGCGATCGACACGACCGCGTAGAAGGCGACGGGCGTGCCGGTCGGGCTCTTGTACAGCGCCGGGAGGGTGAGCACGAGCGCCACCGCGCAGCCCATGACGATCGCGTTCACCGGAGTGCGGTTGCGGTCGACCTTCGACCACAGCCGCCAGCCGGGGACGCCGCGGTCGCGCGAGAACGCCCACGTCATGCGGGACATGCTCGTGACGCAGCTCATGCCGCAGTAGAACTGGCCGATCACCGAGACCGCGACGACGATCTTGGCCAGGGCCGGGCTGAGCGCGGTGGTGAAGATGGCCGTGACCGCGCCCTGCTGGGCGTCGATGCCCTTGATGTCCGTCGCGGCGAACAGGAACGACAGCAGCAGGATCCAGCCGCCGACCGCGGAGTAGGCGATGGAGCGCCACAGGCCCTTCGCCGCGGTGAGCGCCGCGCCGCGGGTCTCCTCCGACACGTGTGCGCACGCGTCGAAGCCGGTGATCGTGTACTGGGTCAGCAGGAAGCCGAGCGGCAGCACGTAGAACCAGTACATGCCGGTGGAGAACCCGGAGTTGTTGATCCGGTGGCCGAGGACGAACGACAGGCTCTGGTGCGAGTCCGGACCGAAGATGAGGATCAGCACGATCGCCGCGACCCCGAACACGTGCCACCACACGGAGACGTTCTGCAGGATCGCCACGAGGTGGTGCCCGAAGATGTTGATCAGTGCGTGCAGCACCAGGACGATCAGGAACAGCAGGAAGACGAAGCTCAGGCCCCCGTCCCAGCCCTTGTGCAGCATGCCGAGGAGCACGTTGAGGAAGGTCGCGCAGCCGTAGTCGACCGAGGCGGTCACCGCGACCAGGCCGATGAGGTTGAGCCAGCCGGTGAACCAGCCGTGCACGGGACGGCCCATGGTCGCCGCCCACCAGTAGATGCCGCCGGCCGTGGGATAGGCCGAGACCAGCTCCGACATGCAGAAGCCGATGATCAGGATGAACGCCGAGATGAACGGCCAGCCCCAGGTGATGGCGACCGGCCCGCCGTTGTTCCAGGCCTGCCCGAAGGTGGTGAAGCAGCCCGACAGGATGGAGATGATGGAGAAGGAGATCGCGAAGTTCGAGAAGCCGCTCCAGGAGCGGTCCAGCTCTTGTGAGTAGCCGAGCTCGGCGAGTCTCTTGGCGTCGTCATCGAGGTGGGTGGCCATCAGTGCCTCCTCGAGGCTCGTGACCATGGCCTGTCCTTAACCCATTGGAAACATAAGGGCAGCCCAGCGGCCTGATGTTGTTCCGGAAGTCTGGAAGCGGCCGAAGATCGCGTCAAGAGGGTGCCCGAATTTTGTCCGGCCCCGCCCGTTCCCCGAAGACCGGACGCCGCCCCTCGGTAGGGTGCGCCGATGGCGGAGGGCTACGGGGACCATGAGGGCTACTGGAACCACAACGTGCACTACCACCCGCTCGTGCTCGGCGCGGTTCCCGAGGGCTGCGGTGCCGCGCTCGACATCGGGTGCGGTGACGGGCTGCTGGCCCGGAGGCTGGCGGGGCGGAGCGACGCGGTGGTCGGCGTGGACGTCACGGCGGAGATGGTCCGGCTGGCCCGCGAACGCAGCGCGGGCCTGAACAACGTGACGTTCGCCGAGGCGGACTTCCTGTACCCCGACCGCGAACCGCTCGGCGACGGCCGGTTCGACTTCGTCAGCGCCGTCGCGGTCATCCACCACGTCGACTTCGGCGCGGCGCTCGCGGCGGTCGAGCGCCTGCTCGCCCCGGGCGGCCGGGCAATGATCATCGGGCTGGCCCGCAACCGGACGCCGCTCGACTGGGCCCTGAGCGCCGCCGGCATCCCGGCCGCCCACCGGCACCGGCGCCGCAACGGCGGCAAGGGCCACCCGGACGGCATGCCGATCAAGGATCCGGCCATGAGCTGGGGTGAGATCCGCCACGACGCGCAGCGCCTGCTGCCGGGCTGCCGCTTCCGGCGGCATCTCCTCTGGCGCTACTCCCTGACCTGGGACAAACCCCGCAGTACCTGAACGGCCATCGCGGCCGAAAGTCTTGACAGGACAAAACTCAGGGGCCTCAATGGTCACAAAACGCACCATTGACCTCTCCCCCGAAGGGCGCCACTGTGCCGAACCGAGGTCTGCTCACGCTGGAACAACTCTGGGTCGAGGTGGAGGCGGAGCGGATCGACACGGTCCTCATCGTCGTCACCGACATGCAGGGACGGCTGCAGGGCAAGCGCCTGTCCGCCCGGTACTTCCTGGAGGAGGTGGTCGCGCACGGTTCGGAGGGGTGCGACTACCTGCTCGCGGTGGACGTCGACATGAACACCGTCGACGGGTACGCCATGTCCTCGTGGGAGCGCGGCTACGGCGACTTCGTCATGCGCCCGGACATCACCACGCTGCGGTGGCTGCCCTGGCACCCGGGCTCCGCCCTCGTCTTCGCCGACCTCGTCTGGGAGGACGGCTCCGACGTCGTCGCCTCGCCGAGGCAGATTTTGCGCCGCCAGCTCGCCCGGCTCGCCGAACGCGGCTGGGGCGCGTACGTCGGCACGGAGCTGGAGTTCCTGGTCTTCCAGGACACCTACGAGGAGGCCTGGAACCGCCGCTACCACGGCCTGACCCCGGCGAACCAGTACAACGTCGACTACTCGATCGTGGGCACGTCGCGCGTCGAGCCGCTGCTGCGCCGGATCCGGAACGCCATGGACGGCGCCGGGATGTACGTCGAGTCGGCCAAGGGCGAGTGCAACCTCGGCCAGCATGAGATCGCCTTCCGGTACGCCGACGCGCTCGGCACCTGCGACAACCACGTGCTCTACAAGACCGGCGCGAAGGAGATCGCGGCCCAGGAGGGCATGTCGGTCACGTTCATGGCCAAGCCGAACGAGCGGGAGGGCAACTCCTGCCACATCCACATCTCGCTGCGAGACGCGGACGGCACCCCGATCATGGCCGGTGACGGCCCGCACGGCCTGTCGAGGATCGGTGCGCACTTCATCGCCGGGCAGCTCGCCTGCATGCGCGACTTCACCCTGCTCTACGCCCCGAACGTCAACTCCTACAAGCGGTACGCGCCGGGCTCGTTCGCGCCGACCGCGATCAAGTGGGGGCGCGACAACCGCACCTGCGCGCTGCGCCTCGTCGGGCATCCGGGCCCGTCGCTGCGCGTGGAGAACCGCGTGCCCGGCGGCGACGTGAACCCCTACCTCGCCGTGTCCGCGCTGATCGCGGCGGGCCTGCACGGCATCGAGAACGAGCTGCCGCTGGAGGAGGCGTACGAGGGGAACGCCTACACCTCCGGCGCCGACCGGGTACGCGCGACGCTGCGCGAGGCCGCCGCCGACTGGATCTCCGGCGCCCTGGCCCGCGCCGCGTTCGGCGACGAGGTCGTCGACCACTACGCCAACTACGCGAACGTCGAGCTCGCCGCGTACGAGCGCGCGGTGACCGACTGGGAGCTGTTCCGCAACTTCGAGCGCACCTGACCGGGGGTACCGCGTGGCCGAGTTCACCGTGATCGACCCGGCGACCGAGAAGGTCGTCGCGGCCGTGCCCATGGCGGGTCCCGAGGAGGTCGACGCCGCCGTCGCGCGCGCCCGCGAGGCCCAGGCGACCTGGCGCGACGTCGCGCCCGGCGATCGGGCCCGGCTGCTGCGCGCCTTCGCCCGTACCGTCGACGAGCACGTCGGCGAGCTGGCGGACCTGGAGGTGGCCGAGGCCGGGCACCCGATCGGCCAGGCCCGCTGGGAGGCCGGGAACGTCCGCGACGTGCTCGACTACTACGCGGGCGCGCCGGAGCGTCTGTTCGGGCGGCAGATCCCGGTGCCGGGCGGGCTCGACGTGACGTTCCACGAGCCGCTCGGCGTGGTCGGCCTGATCGTGCCGTGGAACTTCCCGATGCCGGTCATGGGCTGGGGCATGGCCCCGGCGCTCGCCGCCGGGAACACGGTCGTCGTCAAGCCCGCGGAGGCGACGCCGCTGACCGCGCGCCGCATCGGCGAGCTGGCCCTGGAGGCCGGGCTGCCCGAGAACGTGCTCCAGGTCGTGCCGGGTGAGGGTCCGGTCGCGGGACGGCGGCTCGTCGCCCACCCGGACGTACGCAAGGTCGTCTTCACCGGGTCGACCCGCGTCGGCAAGGAGATCATGCGGTCGTGCGCGGACCAGGTGAAGCGCCTCACGCTGGAGCTGGGCGGCAAGAGCGCCAACATCGTCTTCGCCGACGCCGACCTGGAGCGGGCCGCCGCCACGGCGCCGTACGCGGTCTTCGACAACGCCGGGCAGGACTGCTGCGCCCGCTCGCGCGTGCTCGTCGAGCGCAGCGCGTACGACCGGTTCATGGAACTGCTCGAACCGGCCGTACGCGGGGTGCGCGTCGGCGACCCGCGCGCCGAGGACACCGAGGTCGGACCGCTGATCAGCGCGACGCACCGGGAGAAGGTGCGCGGTTTCACCGGTGCCGGCGTCGCCTTCCGCGGGAGCTGCCCGGACGGTCCCGGGTTCTGGTTCCCGCCGACCGTGCTGACCGGGACCGGACGCGCCTGGGACGAGGAGATCTTCGGTCCGGTGGTGAGCGTGCGGCCCTTCGAGGACGAGGCCGACGCCGTGCGGATCGCGAACGACACGGCGTACGGGCTGGCGGGCTCGCTCTGGACCCGTGACGTCGGCCGGGCGCTGCGGGTCGCGCGCGCGGTCGAGGCGGGCAACCTGTCCGTCAACTCCCACTCGGCGGTCCGCTACTGGACGCCGTTCGGCGGCTTCAAGCAGTCCGGGTTCGGCCGTGAGCTGGGCCCGGACGCCCTGGACGCCTTCACCGAGACCAAGAACGTCTTCATCGCGACCGGCTGACGGCCGGTCTCCCCCGATCGGAGGATCAATGCAGCGTCTGGAGGACCGCGTCGCGGTCGTCACCGGCGGTGCCAGCGGCATCGGCCTGGCGACCGTACGGCGATTCGCCCAGGAGGGCGCCAAGGTCGTCATCGCCGACGTGGACGAGACGACCGGCAAGAACGTCGCGGAGGAGGTCGGCGGGCTGTTCGTCCGCGCCGACGTCACCAGCGAGGACGACGTGCGCGAGATGTACGCCTTCGCCGAGAACTCCTACGGCTCGGTCGACATCGCGTTCAACAACGCCGGGATCTCCCCGCCCGACGACGACTCGATCCTGGAGACCGGCATCGACGCGTGGCGCCGGGTGCAGGAGGTCAACCTGACCAGCGTGTACCTGTGCTGCAAGCACGTCATCCCGTACATGCGCGAGCGGAGGCGCGGTTCGATCATCAACACGGCGTCGTTCGTGGCGGTCATGGGCGCGGCGACCTCGCAGATCTCCTACACCGCCTCCAAGGGCGGCGTGCTCGCGATGTCGCGCGAGCTGGGCGTGCAGTTCGCCCGCGAGGGCATCCGGGTCAACGCCCTGTGCCCGGGGCCGGTGAACACCCCGCTGCTCCAGGAGCTGTTCGCCAAGGACCCCGAGCGCGCGGCGCGGCGGCTCGTGCACATCCCGGTCGGGCGGTTCGCCGAGGCGAGCGAGATCGCCGCGGCCGTGGCGTTCCTGGCCAGCGACGACGCCTCATTCATCACGGCCTCGGAGTTCCTCGTGGACGGCGGGATCTCCGGCGCGTACGTCACTCCTCTGCCGTGACCGCGCCCATCGTCGGGGTCACGTCGTACGTCGAGCCGGCGCGGTTCACGGTCTGGGAGACGACGGCGACGCTGCTGCCGCACGCGTACGTCGAGCAGATCGTCCGGGCCGGTGGGCAGCCCGTGCTGCTGCCGCCGGCCGGCGACCCGTCCTCGGCGCTGCCGCGCCTCGACGCGCTCGTGCTGTCCGGCGGCGGCGACCTGAACCCCGCGGCGTACGGCGCGGCGCCGCACGAGCGGACCGGCTACGTCCGCGACCTCCGCGACGAGGCCGAGTTCGCCCTCGTGCGCGGCACGCTGGACCGCGACCTGCCCTTCCTCGGCGTCTGCCGCGGTCTCCAGGTGCTCAACGTCGCGCTGGGCGGCACGCTCCACCAGCACGTGCCGGACGTGGTCGGCGACGTCCGGCACTCACCCGCCCCGGGGGTCTACGGCCGGTTCCCGGTGAAGGTCGAACCGGGTACGCGGCTGGCCGCGGCGCTCGGCGCGGAGACGGTCGCGGTGTCGCACTACCACCATCAGGCGATCGACCGGCTCGGGGCGGGACTGACCGCGACCGCGTGGTCCGACGACGGCCTGATCGAGGCCGCCGAGGCCGACGACCGCGCGTTCACGCTCGGCGTCCAGTGGCACCCGGAGGTCGACGGGTGCCTGCCCCTGTTCCGCGCCCTGGTCGCGGCGGCGGACGGGCGTCCCGGTCAGCGGCAGGTCAAATCGCGGCCAGGCGAGATCCAGGTCGGTGGGGCGTGACGTCGCGTCACGCTTTCATCTGTTGCCGTGAGTGAGCGAAGCGAGCGAGCCGACGGGCGCGGCACTCTGGTCACGGGACCGGCGAAGGAGATCCGGTGACCAGACCTGTGATCGGCGTCAGCGCCTACGCCGAACGGGCGCGCTGGGCGGCGTGGGACATGCCCGCCAGCGTCGTGCCCCAGCGTTATCTCGACAAGGTCCTGTCGGCCGGCGGGACGCCGGTGGTCCTGCCGGCCCTTCCCGGCGTCGACGGCGTGCTGTCCCGCCTCGACGGGCTGTTGCTCGTCGGCGGCGGCGACATCGACCCGGCGCGCTACGGCGGGGTCCCGCACCGGGCGAACGGTCCGGTCAACGCCGTCCGTGACGCCGCCGAGCTGGCCCTGCTGCGGGAGGCGCTGGCGCTGCGGCTGCCGATCCTCGGCATCTGCCGCGGCCTCCAGCTCATGAACGTGGCCCTCGGCGGCACGCTGCACCAGCACGTGCCGGACGTCGTCGGCCACGAGGGGCACACGGGCGGCGAAGGCGTCTTCGTCCGGCACGACGTGCACCTGCACCCGCGTTGCGCCCTGGCCCGCGCGCTGAACCGTACGACTCTGGACGTCCCGAGCCTGCACCACCAGGCGATCGACCGGCTCGGCCGGGGCCTCACGGCCTGCGCGTGGGCCGGAGACGGCCTGATCGAGGCCGCCGAGCTGGACGGGCACCCGTTCACGGTCGGCGTCCAGTGGCACCCGGAGGCCGACGCGGAGGTGGAGATCTTCTCCGCGCTGGTGGCGGCCGCCTCGGTCCCCGCGCCCGTCGCCGGGTGAGGGTCGCGAGCGCCGACCGCAGGTGAGCGCCGGTGATGTCGGCGTCCTGCGGCCCGGGCCCGGACGCGGGGAACCACGACGCCCGGCACCGTCAGGGGCGTCGGCCGACCCCCACGACTCTCGCCCGGTCCTCGGGAACGGTTCGGAAAAGCCGAACCCACGACCGGCGTGGTGGCACGATTCCGCCGCCGCGCCCGGCCGGCCAGCATGAAGGCCATCCCCACGACACCGGAGGTCCTCTCATGCGCGGTTCCCGTCTCATCGGCGGTCTCCTGGCGGGCGGGCTCGCCACGGCCGCTCGCGGGACGGCCGGGCGGACCGTCTCCTCGACCTTGCCTCTGCGGCCGAACGTCCACGCGGCGGCGTCCACGAAGGCGGCGCGGCTCACGCTGCCGCCGCCCAGCGGCCCGGACGACGTCGGTACGGTCGCGCTGCGCCTGGTCGACGGGTCGCGGCACGACCCGTGGGTGCCCGCGCAGGCGTACCGGGAGCTGATGGTCAGCGTCTTCTACCCGGCGCGCGACGCCGCCGCGTACCCGCTCGCGCCGCAGATGACCCCGGCCGCGGCCGAGCACTTCGACGCCTCGCTCGGCACCCCCGTGCACCAGGGCCTGGGGCTCAAGCCCGGAACGGCCGACTGGGGCGCCACGATGACCCACTCCCACCAGGGCGCGCCCGTGGCGGCCGGCCGCCACCCGGTCGTGCTGTACTCCCCCGGCCTGGGCGACCCGCGCACGCTCGGCACCACCTTCGCCGAGGACCTCGCCTCACGCGGCTACGTCGTCGTCACGATCGACCACACCTACGACGCGTCGGAGGTGGAGTTCCCCGGCGGCCGGGTCGAGCCGTTCAAGCTGCCCCTGGACGGCGACCTGATCGCCACGCTGAAGAAGGTCATGAGCGTCCGGGTCGCCGACACGCGGTTCGTGCTCGACCGGCTGACGACGTTGCCGGACGGGCTGGGCGCCGCCGTCGACACCGCGCGGATCGGCATGGCCGGCCAGTCGGCCGGCGGCTTCACCGCCCTGCAGACCCTGCACGACGACCCGCGCGTCCGAGCCGCCGCGGACCTCGACGGCACGGTCGGGTTCGACCAGAACGACGGCGGGCCCGGCCTGTCGCCGCTCGCCGAGAGCGGCCTGCGACGGCCGTTCCTGCTGATGGGCAGCCAGGCGAGCGACCACCACACCGTACGGTCGTGGGAGGCGCTGTGGGACCACAGCACCGGGTGGAAGCGCGACCTGCACCTGCGCGGCTCGGCACACCACACCTACACCGACCTGGAGTCGCTGGCGCCGCAGCTCAAGACGGACGCGGACACCGGCTGGATCGACTCCTCGCGAGCGGTCGCCGAGCAGCGGGCGTACCTGGCGGCCTTCTTCGACCGGTGGCTGCGCGGTCGTGACGACGACGGCCTGCTGGACCGGCCGTCGCCGCGGTATCCCGATGCGACCTTCGTACGGTGAGCCCGTCAGCAGGACGGGCGTACGGTACCGCGCCGCACGCGGGGGAGCTTGCCGGCGACGCTGATCTTCACGACCGAGGTCGCGTCGATCACGGTGCCGGCAGGAAGACCGGAGCGGGCCTTGGTCAGGACCGTGTCCGACCCGGGGTACCGCAGGGACCGCGCATCGAAGATCAGCTGCGAGGTCCGCGATTCGTCGAAGGGATCGTTCCGGCTGGTGAACTCGACCGCCTTTCCGGATCGGCCGAGGGAGTTCGAGGCGTGTGGGATCACCCGGGCTCCGGGCAACTCCGCGGCGAGGCGTAGGAGGTTGTATCCCCTGCCGTCCGCGCGCTCCCGCCACTGGTCGTGTACCCGCACGTAGCCGGGCGCCCGCAACTCCGCGTTGTTCTCCGGGAACTCCACCTGCCGGGACACGGTGTCGACGCGAACGTACTGGTGGGCCCGCGGATGGATGCCCGGTTCGGCCTCGGCCACCACGGCGGCCTGGTTCAGCAGCCGTGCCGCGGCGGCGTCCGGGGTCCCCATGGTCCCGCGTGCCGGCCGCCGGCGCCCAGCACGATCGTCGCCGCGGCCACCGTGGCCATCGATGAGCGTCGCGTCATCGACCTGAGCGGAGGCGAGCATGATCTTCACGGCCGACCGCCCAGGTGGGCGGGATGCGGGCTGTCGTCGCGCGACGGGCGCTGCTAGCCTGGCGGCAGCCGTTGATCCCACGCGGGAGAGCGCCCGGGCCGCCAGTCCGGGCCGCCGAAGGAGCAACTCCTCCCCGGAACCTCTCAGGCGACGAAGACCGCGCGGAGTAGGCGACCTCTGGAAAGCGGAGCGATGCTCCCGCCGAAGGTGCAAGCCCCCCCGGGGCGAAGCTCTCAGGCGCCGATGACAGAGGGGGAGGCGCCGAGACCGCAAGCGAACCAGTGGGACGATATGACCCCCGGATCGCCCGCGCGATAAGGAGCCTGCCGCGATGTCCGCTCCGGACACCAAGAAGACACCACTCCACGAGGTCCACGAGGGCCTCGGCGCCACCCTCACCGAGTTCGCCGGATATCTCATGCCGTTGCGCTATGGCAGCGAGACGGCCGAGCACCAGGCGGTCCGGACCAGCGCCGGACTGTTCGACCTGTCCCACATGGGAGAGATCTTCGTGACCGGCCCGCAGGCCGGAGCGGCGCTCGACCACTCCCTCATCGGGCACCTGTCGGTGCTCGCCGTGGGCCGGGCGCGCTACACGATGATCTGTGCTGCCGAGGGCGGCGTCCTGGACGACCTGATCGTCTACCGGCTGGCGGCCGAGACCTACCTGGTCGTGGCCAACGCCGCGAACGCCGCCACCGTACGCTCCGAGTTGGTCGCGCGGTGCGAGAAGTTCGCCGAGGCCGCCGTCCACGACCGCTCCGACGCGTACGCGCTCGTCGCGATCCAGGGGCCGAAGGCCCACGAGATCCTGGCCAAGCTCACCGACGCCGCGCTCGGCGACCTGAAGTACTACGCGATCCTGCCCGGCGCGGTGTCCGGCGTCGACGCCCTGATCGCCCGCACCGGCTACACGGGCGAGGACGGCTTCGAGCTGTTCGTCTCCGCCGGCGACGCCGTGGCGGTCTGGGGCGCGCTGACCGAGGCCGGCGGCGACGACCTGCGGCCCTGCGGGCTGTCCGCACGCGACACGCTGCGCCTGGAGGCCGGGATGCCGCTGTACGGCAACGAGCTGACCGCCGAGACGACGCCGTTCGACGCGGGACTGGGCCGTACCGTCAAGTTCGAGAAGGGCGACTTCGTCGGGCGTGCCGCGCTGGCCGCGATCGCCGACGAGACGCCGAAGCGCACCCTCGTCGGGCTCGTCGCCAGAGGGCGGCGGGTGCCCCGGCACGGGTACGCCATCGTGGGATCAGACGGCACGCCGTGCGGAGTCGTGACCAGCGGCGCGCCATCCCCGACACTGGGCAAGCCCATCGCCATGGGCTATATCGACGCGGTCCACGCCGAAGACCCCGATCTCGCGGTGGACATCCGCGGCAAACATGAGCCGGTCGACAAGGTCGCCCTGCCTTTCTATAGGAGGACCCCGTGAGCAGCGTTCCCGAGACCCTTTCCTACACCGAAGAGCACGAGTGGATTACCGAGCCGTCCGACGGTGTTGTGACTGTGGGGATCACCGCCTACGCCGCCGAAGCCCTCGGTGACATCGTGTACGTCTCGTTGCCCCAGGAGGGCGCGACGGTGGAGGCCGGAGAGCCCTGTGGCGAGGCGGAGTCGACCAAGTCGGTGAGTGACATCTACGCGCCGGTGACGGGAGAGGTCGTGGCGGTGAACGGTGCGGTCGAGGAGGACCCGGCGGTGATCAATGCCGACCCGTACGGCGAGGGCTGGCTGCTCAAGATCCGCACTGATGGTGACAGCCCCGACCTGCTCGACGCCCCGGCCTACTCCAAGCTGATCGAGGAGGCGTGAGATGAACCTGTCCAACGCCCCTCTCGCCGAGGTCGACCCGGAGGTGGCCTCGGCCATCGCCGAGGAGTTGCGCCGCCAGCAGTCGACCCTGGAGATGATCGCCTCGGAGAACTTCGCCCCCGTGGGCGTGCTCGAGGCCCAGGGCTCGGTGATGACGAACAAGTACGCCGAGGGTTACCCGGGCCGCCGCTACTACGGCGGCTGTGAGTACGTCGACGTCACCGAGCAGCTCGCGATCGACCGCGCCAAGGCCCTGTTCGGCGCCGACCACGCGAACGTGCAGCCCCACTCGGGCGCGCAGGCCAACATCGCGGTGTACTTCGCGCTGCTCCAGCCGGGCGACACGATCCTGGGTCTGGACCTCGCCCACGGCGGGCACCTGACCCACGGCATGAAGATCAACTACTCCGGCAAGATGTTCAACGTCGCCGCCTACCACGTGGGCGAGGACGGCCTGGTCGACATGGACGAGGTCGCCCGGCTGGCACGCGAGCACCGGCCGAAGATGATCGTCGCCGGCTGGTCGGCGTACCCGCGGCAGCTCGACTTCCCCGCGTTCCGCCGCATCGCCGACGAGACGGGCGCGCTGTTCATGGTTGACATGGCGCACTTCGCCGGTCTGGTCGCCGCCGGGCTGCACCCCTCGCCGGTGCCGCACGCCGACGTCGTCACGAGCACGACGCACAAGACCCTCTGCGGGCCGCGCGGCGGCCTCATCCTGTGCCGCGAGGAGTTCGCCAAGAAGATCAACTCCGCGGTGTTCCCGGGCACGCAGGGCGGGCCGCTGGAGCACGTGATCGCCGCCAAGGCCGTGGCCCTGAAGATCGCCGCATCCGAGGAGTTCGCCGAGCGCCAGCGCCGTACGGTCGAGGGCGCGCGCGCCCTGGCCGCGCGGCTGACGCGCGAGGACGCCGCCAAGGCGGGCGTGAAGGTGCTGACCGGCGGCACCGACGTGCACCTGGTCCTGGTCGACCTGGTCGACTCCGAGCTGACCGGCCGCGACGCCGAGGACCGCCTGCACGACATCGGCATCACCGTCAACCGCAACGCCGTGCCGAACGACCCGCGTCCGCCGATGGTGACCTCCGGGCTGCGGATCGGCACGCCCGCGCTGGCCACCCGCGGCTTCCAGGAGGCCGACTTCGCCGAGGTCGCCGACATCATCGCACTCGCGCTGCAGCCGTCGTTCGACGCCGCGGCGCTTTCGGCCCGGGTGCGTGCCCTGGCCGAACAGCATCCGCTCTACCCCAGTTTGTGAGATGTGCTGATGACTATCGCCCCTGAGGGCCGCAAGCTGCTCCGCGTCGAGGCGCGCAACGCCGCGACCCCGATCGAGCGCAAGCCGCCGTGGATCAAGACCAAGCTGAAGATGGGGCCGCAGTACCGCGAGCTGACCGACCTGGTGCGCAGCGAGGGCCTGCACACCGTCTGCCAGGAGGCGGGCTGCCCGAACATCTACGAGTGCTGGGAGGACCGCGAGGCCACCTTCCTCATCGGCGGCGACCAGTGCACGCGCCGGTGTGACTTCTGCCAGATCGACACCGGCAAGCCCGCCGCGTACGACCCGGACGAGCCCCGGCGCGTCGCCGAGTCGGTCGAGCGGATGGGCCTGCGGTACGCCACGATCACCGGCGTCGCCCGCGACGACCTGCCGGACGGCGGCGCGTGGCTGTACGCCGAGACCGTGCGGCAGATCCACTCCGCGCTGCCCGGCTGCGGCGTCGAGCTGCTCATCCCGGACTTCAACGCCGTGCCGTCGCAGCTCGCCGAGGTGTTCTCCGCACGGCCCGAGGTGCTCGCGCACAACCTGGAGACGGTGCCGCGGATCTTCAAGCGGATCCGGCCGGCCTTCCGGTACGAGCGGTCGCTGTCGGTCCTGACCCGGGCGCGCGAGGACGGGCTGGTCACCAAGTCCAACCTCATCCTCGGCATGGGCGAGACCCGCGAGGAGATCACGCAGGCCATGCGCGACCTGTACGACGCGGGCTGCGAGCTGCTCACCATCACGCAGTACCTCCGGCCCACCCCCCGCCACCACCCGGTCGAGCGCTGGGTCAAGCCGGAGGAGTTCGTCGAGCTGAAGGCCGAGGCCGAGGAGATCGGTTTCGCCGGCGTCATGTCCGGGCCGCTCGTGCGTTCCAGCTACCGCGCCGGGCGTCTCTATCAGCAGGCCATGGAGGCTCGCGGCGTCGTGGTCGAGTAGTCATGGCGATCAGCGTGTTCGACCTGTTCAAGGTCGGTATCGGCCCGTCCAGCTCGCACACGGGCGGGCCGATGGTGGCGGCGCACCGCTTCGCGCGTTCGCTCTCTTCGGACGGTCTGCTGGAGAAGACCGCGTCCGTACGCGTGGTGCTGTACGGGTCGCTGGGGCTGACCGGCAAGGGGCACGGCAGCGACAAGGCGGTCATCCTGGGCCTGGAGGGCGACCGGCCGGAGACCGTCGACGTCGACGGTGTGCCCGCGCGGCTGGCGTCGGCGCGCGCAGAGGAGACGATCCGGCTGCTCGGCTCGCGCGAGGTGCCGTTCGCCGTCGGCTCGGACCTGGTCTTCGAGCGCAAGGAGTCGCTGCCGCACCACCCGAACGGCATGCGCTTCACCGCCCGCGACGACGCGGGTGAGGTGCTGCGGGAGAAGGTCTACTACTCGGTCGGCGGCGGTTTCGTCGTGGACGAGGACGCGACCGGCGCGGACCGCATCAAGCCGGACGACACGGTGGTGCCGTACCCGTTCGCGACCGGGGCCTCACTGCTGTCGCTGACGGAGGAGACCGGGCTGTCGGTGCCGGCGTTGATGATGGAGAACGAGAAGGCGTTCGGCCGCGACGCCGACGCGATCCGCACGGGCCTGCTCGACCTGTGGCGGGTGATGCGCGAGAGCGTGTCGCGCGGCTGCACGAACGAGGGGCTGCTGCCGGGCGGCCTGAAGGTACGACGCCGCGCGCACCTGCTCTACCGCAAGCTGCTCGCCGAGAGCGAGGCGGACCCGCTGCACGCGATGGACTGGGTGACGCTGTTCGCCCTCGCGGTCAACGAGGAGAACGCCGCGGGCGGCCGGATCGTCACCGCCCCGACCAACGGCGCGGCGGGCATCGTCCCGGCGGTGCTGCACTACTACGACAGGTACGTCCCGGGCGCGTCCGACGAGGGCGTCGTGCGCTTCCTGCTGACGGCCGGGGCGATCGGCGTGCTCATCAAGGAGAACGCCTCGATCTCCGGGGCGGAGGTCGGCTGCCAGGGCGAGGTCGGCTCGGCGTGCGCGATGGCGGCGGCGGGCCTGACGGAGGTGCTCGGCGGCACCCCGGAGCAGGTGGAGAACGCCGCCGAGATCGGCATCGAACACAACCTGGGCCTGACCTGCGACCCGGTGGGCGGGCTGGTGCAGGTGCCGTGCATCGAGCGCAACGCGGTCGCGTCGATCAAGGCCATCAGCGCGTCCCGGCTGGCCCTGCGGGGCGACGGGCGTCACTTCGTGTCGCTGGACAAGGCCCTGAAGACGATGCGCGACACGGGCCGCGACATGCTCGACAAGTACAAGGAGACCTCACGCGGCGGCCTCGCCGTCAACGTCATCGAGTGCTGAAGGCGTGTGACGCCGGGAGGTCACGGAGCCTGTTCGGTCTCGGTCCGGCCCTCCGCGAGGCGCTCTTTGGTCAGCAGCGCCAGGGTGCCGATGGCCTCGTCGAGTTCCCGTACGGTCCCGTCCGACAGGGCCTTCAGCGCCATGCGGGTCCGGTCGAGGAGATCCGCGTCCTCCGGGGTCTCGATGAACGCACCGCTGAACACGTTGACGATGACACCCAGGCGCTTCGGGTCCATGGTCGCAGGCGGATTCACGCAGCTGTCCTCACGTCGGTTCGGGGCGACCATGATCCCATCCGGCCGCCCGTTTCCGCGCCTTTTACCGCGTTCTTCCACCGGTATTCCGGGCCGTCGCCTCCGGACCTTCGGCAGCATGGGACGGGTGGATGAGCGACGCGGATCCGGGCCGGACTACAACGCGATGCTGCTCGTGGAGCTTCCGGAGGCGCGGCGGAGCGCCGACGAGGCGGCGGTCGCCCGGATCTGCGCGGCGGTGGCGCACGCGGTGACCGAACAGCCGAGCTTCCGGTACGAAGCCCTGTGGCGGATCGACGACGAGGACGCCGTGGCCCGGGTCTGTGCCGCCGCCGGGCGTACCTTCGCCGCCCGAGGCAGCTTCGGCACCGGGGCGAGCTGGTACCGGCGCGGCCTGCGGGCGGCCCGTGCCGTCGACGACCGCGAGGCCGTCGCGCGGACGGCCTCGGCGCTGGCCGCGATCCAACCCGGCGTCGAGCGTGAATCGGGGCCTCTCACCCATGAGCTGCTCCGCCTGCACGGCGCCCGGACGGCCTACCGCGACGCCGCCGAGGCGTTCGACCTGCTCGGCCGAGGTCAGGCGGCGTCTCGGCTGCGCGAGCACGCGACGTGGTGCGACGGGCGGCTGGAGGACACGCTCGGGGGAAGGCCGTTCACGGACGCCGACGCCCGCGAGCTGCTCGACCGGCTGATCGACGACGGGGTGCCCTGCCCGCCCTCTCCGGGTCCGGCCGCGCCCGATCCTCCCGGACCGTTCCTCGAAGCCGTCCAGGTGGCTCTCGGCGCGCAACTGGGTGAATCCGCCGGGCAGGCGTCGCGGCGGATTCGGCCGGTCCCCGGCCGGGCCCGGAGCCTGGAGGTCACCGTGCCCGGCACGCCGGTGCCCACACTGCTCCTTCTGCCGCGGGCCCCCACGGATGAGGCCACGGCCGCCGTGGCCGGCCTGGACCTCGCCGGCGAGGCGGGTCGCGGCCACGAGCTGTCCTGGGACCCGGCGTCCCG
Organism: Actinoallomurus acaciae; assembly: GCF_042429965.1. Lineage (NCBI taxonomy): Bacteria > Bacillati > Actinomycetota > Actinomycetes > Streptosporangiales > Thermomonosporaceae > Actinoallomurus > Actinoallomurus acaciae. The sequence continues at coordinate 11,931 of NZ_JBHLZP010000019.1, read as the reverse complement.
TACCTGGCAGATCCACGGCCGCCCGGCGCCACGCCTCCGGTGACGGTACTCCCGGGCTTTCACCGAAGGCCGGTCAGGCCGTTCTGGCTTTGCGGTGGCGACGCACCGCGTCCCGGTTGGCGCAGGCGTGGGAGCAGTAGTGCTGCCGCCCCGGGCGGCTGTGGTCGACGTAGGCGTTGGCGCATTCGGGCAGCGTGCAGCGCCCGAGGCGATGCATGCCGCGACCGGTGAGGTGGTGGGCGGCGGCGACGCTGGTGGCCGCGGTGAGGATGCCGGCCAGGCCGGCGCCGTCGGGCCGGTAATGGATGTGCCAGCCGCTGCCGTCGTGGTCGGTGACGGTCGGATGACCGGCGTAACGGGCGAGCAGCTCGTTGAGCAGCGCGGCCCGGTCCTGGTCGGTGGCGGCGTCCACGAGCCGCGTCCAGCACGTCAGGTAGTCCAGCACGAGGTCGAGATCGCGGTCGTCGGCGGGGCGGTCGAGGGGCATTCCGGCGGCGGCCCACCGGGCGGTGAGCTCATCCGGGCCGGCCGGTGGCCGGTTGACCAGGTCAATGACATTGTCCAGCAACCGCCGATCGTAAGGGTTTACCGGCATAAGGGCATTACAGCACAGTGTCCGGCATGAGCCGTATCCCTTCCGCTGAGACCGGCGCGGAGGCCGCCGTCCGCCGCCCCGACGGATCTCGGGTGAGCTGGCTGCCGCTGGTGGCGTGCTGTTTGGGCACGTTCCTGCTGCTGTTGTTCACCACGATCGTGACGGTCGCCCTGCCGCGCATCGGCGCCGATCTGCACGCCGGGTTCGGCGCCCAGCAGTGGATCATCGACGTGTACACGCTCGCTCTGGCCGGGCTGCTGCTGGGGGCGGGGTCGCTCAGTGACGTCCTGGGCGGCCGGCGGGTCTACACGGTCGGGCTGGTCGCGTTCGGCCTCGCCACGCTGGCCTGCGGTCTGGCGAACACACCGCTGATGCTGATCGCCGGCCGTGCCGTGCAGGGGCTGGCCGGCGCCGCCATGTTCGCCACGATCCTGCCGTTGATCGCCTTGACCTACACCGGGCGGGCGCGGGCGACCGCGTTCGCGGTGTGGGGCGCGGTGGCGGGCGCCGCCTCGGCGGTGGGCACGGTCGGCGGCGGCGTGCTCAGCGAGCATCTGGGATGGCGGTCGACGTTCCTCGCGGCCTTGCCGCTGTGTGCGCTCGCGCTGATCCTGGCCGTCACCTCACTGCCCGACATGCCCTCCACGCCCGTACGGATCGACTGGCCCGGAATCGTCACGGTCAGCGTGGCGGTGACCTCGCTGGCCTACACCGTCATCGCCGGCGGCGACTCCGGCTGGACGGCCCCCGGTACGTTGCTCGGCCTGGCCATCGCCGTGGCCGCCGCCACCGGCTTCGCGCTGGCCGAACGGGTCGGCGCCCACCCCATCCTCCCGCCGGCCCTGTTCGGCACCCGGGCGTTCGTCGGCGTGCTACTGGCGGCCTTCGCCTACTACTTCGCCGCCTTCGGAGCGCTGCCCGACATCTCCACGTGGCTGCAGACCGGGCTCCGGACGAGCTCGTCCGCGACCTCGCTCGTACTCACGGTCCAGCTCGCGGTGTTCGTCGTCGTGTCGGGGCTGGTCAGCGGCAGACTGCACGGGCTGCCCGGGAGCTGGACGCTCGGCGGCGGAACGGTCGCGGTCGGGCTCGGCTGCCTTTCCGGCCTCGCCCTCCACCTCGGGGCGGCCTGGCCGGCGCTGCTGCCCTTCCTGGTGGTCACCGGGGCCGGGGCGGGCGTGGTCTCGCCGGTGCTGCCCGCGGTCGCCACCGCCTCCGTACCACCGTCGCACGCCGGCACCGCCGGCGCCGCCGCGAACAGCGCCCGCCAGCTCGGGCTCGCCCTCGGCGTCGCGACCTGCGGCACGGTGTTCCACAGCTTCCGGGGCACCGTGACGGGCGTGACCGGCGCGCTCGTGGTCTGCGGGGTTCTCGCCGTCGTCTGCGGAGCGCTCGCGGCCCGGCTGCTGCGGCCCGTCCGCGACCTGACGCTCCCTACGGCGCCGTCTCGTGACGGTCGGTGACGGCCTGCTTGGATCTGGCCGTCACCAGATGGGTGGGGAACCAGGGGCCGCCCCACCAGACTCGCCAGCCGAGGTTGCGGCGCCCCGTCTCGGCCAGGCCGAGGGACCGTAGGCGGGCGAGGTATCTCCTGGTGAACAGAATGTCGGCGATGAGGATCCGCCCGCCGGGGCGCAGGACGCGTACCGCCTCGTCCATCGCCGCCTCCCGTCCGGCGGCCGACGGGATGTTGTGGATCGCGAGGCTGCTGACGACCACGTCGAAGCTCTGGTCCTCGAAAGGCAGGCTGGTCATGTCGCCGCTGTGCAGCGTCACCCGTCCGGCGACACCTTCCATCTCGGCGTTGCGGCGCGTCACCTCGGGCGAGTTGCCGGTCTGATCGGCCCTCCACAGGTCGACCCCGACCGCGTGGCCCCTGGGGAGCAACTTCGCCGCGGCGAGGAGTACCGCGCCGCGGCCACAGCCCAGATCGAGCAGGTCCTCGTCACCGCGCAGCCCGGACTCGGTGAGGACGCGCGCCCACACCTTGAACTTGCCCACGCGGGTCGTGAAGAGGTACGAGCCGCCCGTCAGTAACAGCCATGCGGCGACCAGACCGGAGATGACGGCGACCACGGCTCTGCCGGCGATGATGTTGACAACGGTGAACGCCGTCATTCCGGAACAGATCGCGACGAAAGACACCGCCTGCCAGACCGCGGGCACCAGCCGGAAATCCCCGTCGAAACCGTAGTCGCCGCGTCGTCGGCGCAGGTCGACGTCGCTCATGGGCACCTCCGTGTCGTGGCGATTCTCTCTGTCCGCTCCTCCATGTGTACCGTCCGTAGCCGTTGATGCCACCACGAACCGCGAGATGACCGGCGGGAAAGGCGACCGTGCGGGCCGGGGAGCCCGGCCCGCACGGTCATCGTGGGTGGTCAGCTACAGGTGTGGTCGGGTCTCAGGGCGAAGTCCGCCGTGGTCGTGGCCAGTTTGGCGATCTTGACGGACCTGGTCTGCGGCGCCCAGCCGTCCTTGGCCGCGATCAGGGTGAGCGGGTTGTTGCGGGTGTCGAGCCACAGCACGTACTGACCGTTCTTGTCGGTCTTGAGCGTGTAGCTCGCCGTCCACGAGTCGATCTGCACGGTCGCCCCGGTCAGCGGCGCCGGTGTGCCGGTGCATCCGGCGCCCGTCACCGTTCCGGTGATCTTGCCCCAGGTCTTCGGCGGGTTCACCGTGAGCGTCACCGGGACGGCCAGGGCCCCGTACGGGGTCTTGGCGCCGATGGTGACCTGCGCGGTGAACGTGCCCGGCTGGGTGATCGTGTCGACGTCCGCGTTGAGCGACAGGGTGACCTTGGCGGTACCGCCCGCCTTGATCGTCACCTCCGACTTGTCCTCCGACAGCCACGGGACGTCGCCGCCCGCGGCGTCACACTGGTCATAGCCCGGCAGCACCTCGCTGTTCTTCGCCGCGTTGAAGCCGCCGGTCGAACCCCCGATCTTGTAGAAACCGCAGGCCGCGGCGCCACGGTAGAGGGTGTTGTTGGAGTTCGGCAGTGCCGTCCAGGTGTTCGCGTCCGGGTCGTAGGCGAAGCCCTGGTTGGTGAGCGTGCTGGTGCCGTTGGTCACGCCGCCCGAGACGAGCAGCTGGCCGTTGGCCGTCGACGAACCCATCGCCCACAGGTCGATCGGCAGGTCGGCGACGGCACTCCAGCTGTCGGACGACGCGTCGTAGGCGTAGGCGTGCTTGGACGAGGCCGAGCCCGCGGTGCCGCCGGCGCAGTACACCTTGTCGCCGAGGCCGCCGCAGCCGAGCCAGGCGGTCGGCTCGGGGTACGCGTGCGCCGAGCTCCAGGAGTTCGACGCCGGGTCGTACACCTGCACGTCCGTCTCACCACAGGCGGTGGTGCAGCCGCCGACAAGGTAGATCTTGCCGTCGGCCACGGACACGCCCGCGCCGGCGTACGGCTTGGGGTTGTCGGCCCCGGTCGTCCAGGTGTTCGCGACCGGGTCGTAGATCTCCGTCTTGGCGACCGTGTCTCCGGAGTCGGACCAGCCACCGAAGACGTACAGCCTGCCGTCCAGAGTGGCGACCTCGGGAGCCTCGCGGCCGGTGTTCAGGCTCGCGATCGCGCTCCACGCCTGGCTGCCGGGGTCATAGACGTAGGCCTTGGCGCTGACGGCCAGGCCGTCCACGCCGCCGACCGAGTAGACCTTGCCGTTGATCGTCGCCGCGCCGTTGTCCATGATCGCCGAGGGGTAGTCGGCGGTCGCGGTCCACGGCGGTGCGTACGGTGCCGCGGCGGCCGCGGCGGCGGCCTTCGCCTTGGCCTTGGCGTCAACCTTGCCGGACTGGAACCGCCCGGACGAGTAGTCTCCCTTCACCTTCTGCAGCGGGGCGCCCTGCGCGGCGGGCTGGTAGGTGCCCGTCCGCTCACCGATCTTGGCGGTGACCGGGGCGGTGCCGGTGTTCTTCAGCGTCACGGTCTGGCCGGCCTGCCCCTGCCAGGCGACCGTCTTGCCGACCGAACCCGGCGTGACCGTGATCCGGGGCGCGGCGAGCGAGAAGGATCCCTCCGTCGCCCAGTTCGCGGCCACGTTCACGGTGACGTCCTGGGACGTGTAGTTCGACGCGGTGGCGGTGAACCGGTGGCCTCCGGTGGCCGAGGAGTACAGCCAGTAGAAGCCGTCGCCCAGGTTCGGGTCGTCCGGCGTCGCCGCCGAGGTGGCCCGCTCCGACGGCTGGTCGGCCGAGGTGACCGAGGCGCCGTTCACGCCGGCGCCGGTGTTCTTGTCCAGGACCTGGCCGACGACCAGGCCGCCCGATGTGGGGTCACAGCTGCGGCTGCCGAGGAAGACGTCGTCGACCTGCCACCACCAGCTGAACCTGCCGGTGTAGTGGAACCGCACCTGGACCGCGCTCTTGTTCGCCGCGGCGGACAGGTCCACGGACTCCGTCCGCGGCCCGCGAGCGCTGTCGCTGGTGTGGTGCCAGACGTTGCTCCACGTCTGGCCGCCGTCGACGGTGTAGTCGACGTCCGCGACCGAGGAGCTGATGCCGTAGTAGTCGGAGCGGAAGGACAGGTACGGGTCGGCCTTCCCGGTGAAGTCGGCGACGGGGCTGATCAGCGAGCTGTCCTGGTTGCCGCCGTTGCCGTACTTGTCACTGTCGATGTTGGCGAAACCTCCGGACCCGCCGGTGTGGTTGGTCCGGTTGCCGGGGTCGGTGAAGACCCAGGTCTGGCCGTTGCCGGCCTTGTCGTCGACGGTCCACCCGCTCGGCGCGGTGGTGCCGTCGAACGACTGCGTGGCGCCGCCGTCGTAGTGGTAGGTGTATCCGGCCGCGCTGCAGGTCGTCTGATCGACGGCGACGTCCACGTCCTTGTTGACGTCCGCCGACCCGACCGTGACGTCCGCCGCGCCCTGCGTGTAGCCGGGGTAGAGGGCGTCGACCTGCAGTGAGTAGGCGTCACCGACGGGCACGCCGATGCTGTAGCGCCCGGTCCTGGGGTCGGTGTAGGCGACCGCCGTCGGCTCGCCCTTGACCCGTACGGTCGCGTACAGCGGCCAGCCGTGACCCGAGCCGTCGCGTACGGTGCCGGTGACGTTGACGCTCGCCTTCGCGGCCAGCGCGAAGTCCTCGGTCACCGTCTGGCCGTCCTCGACCGCGACGCCGGAGACGCTCTTGGAGGTGTATCCGAACTTGCTCGCGGTGACGTCGTACGTCCCGGCCGGAACGCTCAGGGAGTAGTGCCCCTGGCCGTCCGTCGTGGTGGCGGTGTCGCCGACGCTGACCTTGGCCTCCGCCAGGACGCCGGTGCCGTCGGTGACCGTTCCGGACACGATGCCGCGCGGGCCGGAGTGGAACGCTCCGGTGCCGTTGGGCGTGCCGAGCCCGGTCGGGCCGTCGTAGCCGCTTCCGGCCTTGCACAGGTACGCCGGGTCGCAGCTGCCGTTGCTGCCCGAGGTGACGTCGTTGAGGTCGGAGGTCTGGTCGTAGGGGAAGGAGTTGGGCGACGATCCGGCCGCCGGCGTACCGCCGAGTGCGTAGACCGACGCGATGATCGGGGCGGAGGCGCTGGTGCCGCCGTAGACGTGCCAGCCGCCGTAGTAGACCGCGACGCCGGTGTTCGGGTCGGCCACCGCCGAGACGTCCGCGACCGAGCGGCGCGAACAGCCGGAGTCCGTCTGGAACGAGGGCTTGGTCTCGTACGCGGAGCAGCCGCTGCCGGCTCCGCTCCATGCCGCCTCGGTCCAGCCGCGCGTGCTGGAGGTGTCCTTGGCGAGCGACGTGCCGCCGACCGCCGTGACGTACGGGGACACGGCCGGATAGCTGGTCCCGTAGCCGTCGTCGCCGGTGCTTGCGGTGATGGCGACGCCGGGATGGTGGAAGAACGAGTCGTCGTACTGGGTCTCGTCGGATCCCTCACTGCCGCCGTAGCTGTTGGAGACGTACTTGGCGCCCTGGGCGACGGCCTGGTTCACGGCCGCGCCGAGGTTGTCCATGTAGTTGTCGTCCGCCTCGACGAGCAGGATGCCGCAGCTCGGGCAGATCGCGCTGACCATGTCGACGTCCAGCGAGATCTCCCCGGACCACCCGGCGTCCGGCGGCGGATAGCTCGTCCCACCGCGCTGGTCGATCTTCTTGAAGCAGCCGTTCGCCGTGGTGCACGGCGGCAGGCCGTACTGCTGCCGGTAGACCGCCAGGTCGCTCTCGGCGCTCGGATCGTCGAACGCGTCGACGATGGCGACCGTCTGGCCCGCCCCGCCCGAGGGCAGGTTGTACGCGCTGAGCAGGTCCACCGGCCCGAATCCGGCGGGAGTGTCGGCCGGCTGGACGCCCTTCGGCCCGACCACGTCGTCGCGGACCATGGACAGACAGGACGCCTGACCGGCCTTCGAGGCCTGGGCGCAGACGTTGTGGGTCGGATGCTGGCCGGCTGAGGTCGGACCGGTGGCCTTGGAATGTGGAATGGGCGTCCTGGTGGACGCACCGGCCGCGGCGGGCACGGCGATCACCGTTGCCACCGCGACGGCGAGCGCCAGCAGCAAGGCGCTCAGTCTTCCCATCGCGGGATCCCCCGCGACGAGAACAGACACGCGACGGGCACGCCGCGTCCTGGGGGGTTGGGGCATGCAAGCCTTCCTCGGCGGGGTGGGGATCGGGACCCGATACGGGTCGCTGAACAAGCCGATCTTGACTCAAGGCTTGACTTTGATCACCGTCCGCATGTGGACGTTACGTTATGACTACGGCTCTTGCGGAAGCTGACAGGTGACTTACAACCGTTGGACCTGCGACGTTCAGTGACAATTTCCGGCCTTCGGCATGGGCGTCGTGTTGGCGCCAGCGGCAACCTCTACAAGAATCGGGTGCCGATATTTGAGCCGAATTTCGGAGTGCGCCGATGACCGCGGAGTCGAGCCGGAGGCGCTCGGTAGCGGAGTTATCCACATCCGCCGGGGTGGGCTTCCTTGAACAGATCCGAGCACTGGACAATGTGAATGGGATCGGAAACCCCGGGCGGGCGGGGCTGGTTGGCGGGGCTGGTTGGCGGGGCTGGTTGGCGGGGGGCTTTGAAGAGTTCATGAGCCTTTCAGGCAGCGGATGATCTCGGGTGCTCGGGCCCGCCCTGGCCTGCTCACCATCCCTGGCGTCGGAGTCGAGACCGCCGCGCAACTGTTGATCATCTGCCGGGGTAACGCCCGGCCGCGTTCGCCACGTTTTGTGGGGCAGCATCGGTCCCGGCCTCCATCGGAGCCGACGGGCTCCACCGGCCAGACAAGCCCTACCGCCGTTTACGCGCCGAACAGACGCCAGGCCTCGCTGCATGTGTGCCGAGTTCGGCTGCTCTCACCGGCAGGCGGATCCTGCCATCGGAGCGGGCAGGCTCCGCCACCGGTCAGGTGGGCTCCCCCGCCGGTTGCGGGTCGAGTAGGTGCCGGACCTCGCTGGGTGTGTGGCCGAGTTCGGCGCGTACGGCGCGGCAGAGGTGAGCCTGGTCGGCGAAGCCCAGGTCGGCGGCGATTTCGGCTAGGTGGCCAGCGCCCTGCTCGATGCGGTCTAGCGCGCGGGTCACGCGGATTCGGTTGCGGTAGCGGGTGAGGCTCGTGCCCGTCTCTCGCTGGAACACCCGGCTCAAATGGCTGGGTGACACGCCGAGCAGGCGGGCCAGCGGGATCAGCCCTCCGGCCTCGGAGTGGTCCGTCAGCAGCGCCTCACGGGCCTCGTCGGCCACGGCCCGTGCTCGGGCGTGTCTCGCGGGTGGGCGCAGGAGTCCGTCCAGCAGGGCGACCAGCTCCTCGGCCATGCCGAACGCAACGTCGGGCGCGGCGCGTAGGAGCCGCCGGTGCGCGAGCTGGAGCCGCCCGTCGAGGAACACCGACGCCGAGGCCTGCCGCCCGTCGTCCGCGACCACCGAACGCCACAGGGCCGGTGACAGCGTCACCGCGGTACAGACGTCGCCCCCGGCCGGATGCGCGAAGCTCGCCACGTCGCCGGGCACCTGGAGGTAGCCGGCCGTGGGGTCGGCGAGCGCGTCACGCCCCTTCGAGCGCAGCCGGAACCGGCCGGAGCGTACGAGCACCACCTGATGCCGCCCGGCCGGCTCGGGCGGCGACCACCCGGGCCGATGCTCCTCACAACGGACCGTCGCGACCGAGAAGTCCGGGCCGTCGGCGAGCGGAACGCTGGACATCACACCGCAACACTAGGGCCTGCCTCAAAGTCCCCGTTCGCAGCGAGCGGTGTTCAGAGGGACGCGTCGCAAGGCGGAGGAGGGAGTCGGCCGGGGCGGCCGGCGACCTTTCCCGGCGACCTTTCCCGGGGTCCTCGCGGGAGCGTGCCGGGCGGCGGAGCCGTTCGGCACGGTTTCGTCGGATGGAGACGACAGCGCGGCGAGGCGCCCCCTGGATGCCGCGCAGCCGGACAGCGGAACTTTGAGACAGGCGCTGGGGGCGCCCGGCGACATTTCCCGGCGTACTGCGCGACGGTCTGCCGATCGCGATCGGGAGGCTCCACGCCCAGGGTCAGCGTCACCCGCAGCCCGAGCAGGTCGCCCGTCGTTGGAACACGCCAAGACACCCGCCATCGAGCAGGAGAGCAGGAGAGCAGGAGAGCAGGACAAGGATCGTCAAGCCACCGCCCGTCACCGCGGCGCAGACTGCCCGAGGTCGTCTTGGGAGGGCGCATGCGTCGCGGGTCACTTGTCGTTCTGCTGACCGGGCAGGTCATGGTGTCGATGGACGGGTCGATCGTGACCGTCGCGTTGCCGCACATCCGTACCGGGCTGCACGCCTCGGGTGCGCTGCTGCAACTCGTCACCGGCGGCTACATCCTCGCCATGGCGATACTCGTGGTCACCGGGGCGAGGCTCGGGGATCTGTACGGGCACCGCCGGATGTTCCGCTGCGGCCTCGCCGGGTTCACCGCCGCCTCGCTGGCCTGTGGGCTCGCGCCGGACGGGCCGGCGCTCGTGGCGGCGCGGTTCGCGCAGGGCGGGTCGGCGGCGCTCGTGCTGCCGCAGGTGCTGTCCCTCATCCAGCTCGGCTTCTCCGGGCCGGCCCGGGCTCGGGCGCTCGGCCTGTACTCGATGGTGCTCGCGCTGGGAGTGGCGATCGGGCAGATCGCCGGCGGTCTCATCGTGAGCGTGGCCGGCTGGCGCCCGGTGTTCCCGCCGAACGTGCCCGTCGGCGCGGTGCTGGTCACCGTCGCCGGGCGGTCGCTGCCCGGCGGACGGGAGCGGGTACGGTCCGGGCTCGACGTCCTCGGCGTCCTGATCCTGTCCACGGCGATGACCGCCGTGGTGGTGCCGCTCGTGTTCGGCCAGGAGGAGGGGCGGCCGCCGTGGACCTGGGTGTGCCTGGCCGCCGGATGCGCCGGCCTGGCCGTCTTCGCGTGGTACGAGCGGCGCGCGGCGAACCCGGTGCTGGACCTCGGCGTGCTGCGCGCGCCGGGTGTCGCGCCGGGGCTGTTCGCGGCGTGTGCCGTGATGGGCGCCTACGCGGGCCTGATCTTCTCGCTCGCCCTCCACCTCCAGAGCGGCCTGGGCCTGTCGCCGCTGGGCGCGGGCCTGGCCTTCCTGCCGTTCACGGCGGGCTTCGCGGCCGCCGGGCTGGCCTGGCCGCGCCTGCCGGTACGCGGCTCGCTGCCGGTGGCCGGACTGCTGGTGTTCGCCGTGGCGGCCCCGCTCATCGCCGTGACGGTACGACACGGCTGGTCCCCGCTCGTGATCCCGCTGCTGGTGGTGGCCGGGGCGGGTCACGCGGCGGGTTTCAGCCCACTCGTCGAGCGCCTCGCCGCCACGGCCGGACGCCAGCGGGCGTCCGCGGTGTCGGCCCTGACCAACACGGGCACGCTGCTCGCGAACGTCCTGGCCATCGCCACTCTGGGCGGCGTCTACCTGGGCGCCCGCACCTCCGCCCAGGGCCTCACGCAGGTGACCGCGCTGCTCGCCGTACTGCTGGGCGTCGCGGCGGCCGCGGCGTGGCGCACGGTCACGACCCGGACCCGGCGCCCCGGCCGCATCCCCGATGCACGCGACCTTGTCCGGTGACAGGGGGATCCGCCGGTTAGCCACCGAAGGGCCACAAACCGCCGGAGATCTCCTGGTCCTGGCCCGGATGCCGATCCCGAATCGATCGAACCGACGTCCGTGACGGTCTCGCGTGAGCCGGGGACGCGGTCAACGTAAGCTCGAGGCATGTCACAGTACGTGCTCACGCTGTCCTGCCCCGACCGGCCGGGCATCGTGGCCGCGGTGTCCGGCGTGCTGGCCGAGCGCGACTGCAACATCGTGGAGAGCCAGCAGTTCGGCGACCGGGGCACCGGCCGGTTCTTCCTGCGCACGCAGTTCGACGCGCCGGACGGGCTGGGCGACGCGCTCACCGAGGCGTTCGCCGCCCTGACCCCCGACTTCGGGCTCGACTGGCGCCTGCACGATCTCGCGGAGCGCACCCGGGTGCTGATCTTGGTCTCCAGGCACGGCCACTGCCTCAACGACCTGCTCTACCGCCAGCGCTCCGGTCTGCTCGGCATCGACGTGGTCGCGGTCGCCTCCAACCACCCCGACATGCGGCCGCTGACCCAGTCGTACGGCATCGACTACCACCACCTGCCGGTCGGCGCGGACAACCGCGCGGCGCAGGAGGCGGAGGTCCTCGCGCTGGTCGAGCACTACGGCGCCGACCTCGTCGTCCTCGCGCGGTACATGCAGATCCTGTCGGACGACCTGTGCGCGAAGCTGCCCGGCCGGATCATCAACATCCACCACTCGTTCCTGCCGAGCTTCAAGGGCGCCAAGCCGTACCACCAGGCGCACGAACGCGGGGTGAAGCTCATCGGCGCCACCGCGCACTACGTGACCCCGCACCTGGACGAGGGGCCGATCATCGAGCAGGAGGTGGCCCGGGTCGACCACACCCACGGGCCGGACGAGCTGATGGCGGTCGGCCGCGACATGGAGTGCCTGGCGCTGGCCCGCGCGGTCCGCTGGCACGCGGAGCACCGCGTACTGATCAACGCCGACCGGACCGTGGTGCTCCGCTGACCTGTCGTCCACCATCTCGCATCACGCACCGTGGTTCAATGCCACGATGCGTGATCGAGGTGACTCCGCGAACGACCGCTCGCGTGCCTGCCGCGCGGCGGTGCGCGCGTTCCGCCCGCGACGGGTGCTGCCGGCGAGCCTGGCCGCCTCGCTGCTGACCGTCGCCGGGGCGTCCGTCGCCGTCCATGTCATCTCCAGCCGGCTCGGCCATCCGGTCCTGCGCCCGGAGCTCACCGCGCGGCTCACGAAAGTGACCTGGGACGATCCGGCCGTCGCGGCCGCCGGTGGCGGGCTGACGCTGGCCGGGCTGCTGTTCGTGCTGGCCGCGGTGCTGCCCGGCCGTACG